>NZ_CP133720.1:4225764-4382205 GCF_031326225.1 Undibacterium cyanobacteriorum
CGTCTGTGTAAAAAGTCGCCAAAGTTTCGCAAAATCACGCTTCGATTGTACCCGAAACTTTCAGCTCAACATCTGAGGAGCGACAAGCGGCAGCTTTGGAGAGGCACTTAAGCAACAGCCAGCATTCGAACTATGTTTTACTCACACGCATCACTCGCGAAATGCCCACAGTTTGCTACCACCAAAATTCCAACACAGCCCGATCGCCGTCGTCAGCAATTGAGCATACCAATGCCACCATAGCAAATGTTCTACAAACAAAGTCATCAATCCAAGATTGAGGCACCAGCCAATTGCCAAAACAGTAAAGTATTTACTTGCGGCTTCGAGATGAGACTTACCGCTTGAAAAGGTGAGGAAATAATTCAGGATATAGTTGACGATTGAGCCTAACACATAGCCCACAGCGGAACCGACCACTGACGGCGCGCGATCGAACCAACTCCATGTGAAATACACAGCCATTTGCACTGTGAGATATTGAACCGCCGTCCCCGAAAGACCAACTGCGGCGAAACGCAAAAATTGCTGAAAGTGAGGATTGAACATGAGTGGCCACTTAAACAGTAAACCCCAATTATACGCGCACGTCGATGCCGTCATCGGATCGAGTAGAATACGCGCTCATCTCATTCACTGCAAAGTGCAGCAGTCGAGACCCGCACTCCATAGCACAAAGGAAAGCAACATGTCACAAGAAGAACGACTGATCGACTTAGAAATTCGTCTGGCGCGCCAAGACGATTTACTCGACACTTTGAATACTCAGATGTATCAGCAGCAGAAAAAGATCGATGAGCTCGAAAAACTCTGCAGTGCTTTAGCGGGTCGCCTCAAAGAAGTCGCTCTGGCCGCGACACAAAGGCAAATGCCGATCGATGAACGACCACCGCATTATTGAACGTGCGTCTCCGACATCAAGAATACAAAAGCTGGTTCGAACTTACACGATCCAAGCACCATCGCGGAACACGCAATGCTCACCAAGCAGCACCGACTCCGTAATCGCAAAAACGTCGACATGGTATTTGCCTTCGCCACGCTTGATGTGAGGTTTGCCATAGCTACCGTGCTTGGCGCCGAGAGACAAATGGATACCACACATCCGTTCATAAGTGCCGATATCACGCACCACGCGCTCATGATCAAAAGCGCGATTCAAGCCGAATCCGAGTTCACGAACCCAAACCACTCCTTCATCTTCTCGAATTTTTCGAATCACTTCATCAAACTCAGGATTGGAATCCAAGACTTGTACAACTTGACCTTGCTCGACCACCAAAGTAATTGGATGCTCTGGGCGATTCACTGAGAATTGTGTATCACCAAACACAAAAATACGCACCTTACCGCTCACACTGGCTAAGTCCTTCGCTTCGGTAAAGACTTCGCCGATAGGAAATTGGCCGCCCCAATTTTTCATGTCACTGTAGTCGCCGATATTGAGCTTTGCATCTTCCAAGGGACCTTCAAAGACCAATTGCGCGCCACCACTATCAACGACTGCGCGATTTGCTGCATCGATATAGCGTTTCAATCCTCGACCAACAGTGCGATAGTAAGTTGGATCATAGGCCAGTGAATCGAGATACAAGAGCGCTTGCTGACCAGACATGCGGCCGAGGTGGGGATGCTCAATGACCTTAAGCCCTTGCTTAAATAATTCGACGCGGATTCGATACGCATCCATACGGAAGTTAGTCGATTGCACCAAAACAGCCAGGTCCCCTGCTTGCAACGACTCTAATTGCTGACGCACTTCGGCTGGTGTGTGCGAGTCAAAATCGACAAATCTGGCATGAGGTAAGGCGATTTGATAAGCCGCTGTCAAAGCACAAGCTAACTCGCTATTACGGTCAAACACCACCACGGCACGCGCTGGCTCATGGTGCTGAAAACAAATTTGAACAACCTTACTCAAGTGTTGCGCAGCCGTTTCGATGGCTACCGGTGGCAAGGTAGAGCTGTCTGATATAGCAGATTGAAGTTGGCTGAACATAAAACAAAAATGGAGGTTTTTCACAAACCTCCATTTTAGCGAAACTCGACAACTTCGCTGTTACTTCTTCGGCATCGCATGATCCATATCATGACCACCGCCCATACCGCCGCGATGTTTCATTCGCATCATTTGTGCACGATGATGCATACGTTTATGTACCTGATCAAATGTCTTTTGTTGCTCAGGGGTTAAGGCCGCATAGAAAGTTCTTACGGCTTCCACGTGTTTTTGCATCATAGCCAAATGTTCTTTGGCGCGTTCTAGACGATGCTCCATCATGGCAGGTGCTGACATCGCCTCCATCTGTTTGCGATCAGGACGTGCTTGCTTGCGATCCTCCATATTGTGCTTGGTCGCCTCGACAAAGGTTTTCCAAGCGCCCTCTTGTTCCGCTGTAATTTTCAATTGATCATGCATCATGGCTTGGTGTTTTTCCATCCGGTCGTGCATACGTTTCTGCATTTTTTCTGACATTTGAGCTTGCTCTGTCTCAGGCATTGCTGGTCCTTGTGCAAAAATTGGGGCTGATATCACGATCGAACTTGCTGCAGCCAACGCTAATATCAATGATTTTTGATTAAATTTCATGATCTTTTCCTTTTCAGATGATGGGTCAATGATGTTTCATTTGCAAGGCACTCGTCTATATCTTCAACTCTGCTCGCCTCACATGAAGCGCATCATGCTCTTATTCTTGTTTCGGCGAGTGACAATTGGTAATCGCAGTGTATCGAGGTGTAACTCTATGAGCTTTCTTCTGATGCCATGTTTCGTAATGTTTCAAACCCCGTTTATGATAACAAGTCGATACAAACTCACTGCACCCTAGACGAGAAAGTTGATCGATAATCACACCATGGACCAACAAGCTACCATCTTAATCGTCGATGACGACCGCGAAATACGCACTCTCCTAGCCGACTACTTGGAGTCACACGGCTATGCCAGCGAAATCGCGGCCGACGGCAACGCCATGTGGGCTGTACTCGATAAAAGCAAAATCGACTTACTGGTGCTCGACTTAAACCTGCCTGGCGATGATGGGCTCACTTTGTGTCGCAGCTTACGCGCGAAGTCGAATCTACCCGTAATTATGCTAACCGCTCGCGGAGAACCACTGGATCGCATCTTGGGTCTTGAAATGGGGGCCGACGACTATTTACCCAAACCCTTCGAACCTCGTGAACTTTTAGCGCGGATCCGGAGTGTTCTACGTCGCACCCATGCGAACCCGAACCAACATGGCGATAACGCACCACAAAAACTGCGCTTTGGTGAATGGATGGTCGATTTGGTCGCGCGCCATTTGGTCAGCCCTGACAATATGGTGATCGCACTATCCGGTTCAGAATACCGCTTACTCAATATTTTCCTTGAACGTCCAAACGAGGTCCTCAATCGGGACCAATTACTCAACATGACGCAGGGACGTGATGCTGATCCTTTTGATCGTTCGATCGATATCCAAATTAGTCGACTCAGACAGAAATTGCGCGAAGATGCACGGTCACCGCAAATCATCAAGACCGTTCGTAACGGTGGTTACGTGCTCGCGGTCAACGTGCATCCAGAGAATTAACCATGAGCACCAAGTTACGCCCCATCAATTCCATTAGCACGCGAATTTTTGCGATTCTCATTCTGGGCGTGCTCGCAGCGGCGGCCTTGACTTGGTGGCTGGCTTTTGGCGAGCGTCAATCAACGATTAGTCATGAGCGCAATAATTTCCGCAATGAGCGCAGCAAACACACCGAACAGTTAATTCGTGCGATTGATGAACTACCGGCCGCTAACCGCGATGGGCTGTTGCGTAGCATGCCACGTCTTGGACTACAGATTTACAAAGAAGCCGCACCGCAAAGTCAGTATCAGCCAAGCTCTAGCTTCGCCCTTGCCTTAGTCGAACGCTTAGACGAAAGCTTCCCCATCATCGCCTTGGCGCCAAGCCCAGCAAACTGCCTCTACCGCCCCGATGCAGACAAGAATAGTAATGAAGGCTGTGAGGCGCTCTTGATACAGCTGCGAGACGGCATGCTACTCAAGTTAAGTCTAACGCCACCGCGCGCACCCACGCCGCCTATTCAAACGGAGACCTTGTATTACCTTGGACTCTTCCTGACGTGTGTCGCGGGTTTGGCCTTCTTCGTCTCGCGCATGACGATTAAACCCTTGTTGAGTTTGGCGCAAGCCGCCACCGAACTAGGACAAGATATCAATCGTCCACCACTGCCCGAACGTGGTGCAAACGAGATCCTGCTCGCGAGTCGCGCCTTCAATGCCATGCAAAATCGCATTCGCAGTCATATCCAACAACGCACGCAGATGTTGGCGGCCATTACCCACGACTTACAAACACCATTAACCAGACTTCGTTTGCGCTTAGAAAAAGTCAATGATCAAGATTTACGTGACAAGCTAATTCTCGACCTATCGAATATGCAAATGATGGTAAAAGAAGGTCTTGATTTGGCGCGTAGTATGGATAGTGCGGAAGAGCTTCGCCCACTCGATATCGACTCTATGCTCGATAGCATTTGCAGTGACGCTAGCGACGCTGGTCACAAAGTCAGTTTCAGCGGCGAATCAAAAGCCACAATTATGGCGCGCCCACAAGCACTGCGTCGTTGCCTAGACAATCTGATCGACAATGGCATTAAGTACGGGCAATCGGTTGAAGTGACGGTACGGCGAGAGGAAACACGTTTGGCTAGAAGTGAAGCAAAAAATCTTTGTATCGTGGTACGAGATCACGGCCCTGGTATCCCCGAAGATCAACAAGCACGGGTGTTTGAGCCATTTTATCGGATAGAAACTTCGCGTTCGCGCGAAACCGGCGGCACCGGTTTGGGACTCACCATCGCCTTGAACATTGTGCGCCAACACAATGGTGACCTTCAATTAAGTAACCACGCTGAGGGAGGCTTAGAGGTGCGTCTACTTCTACCAATTAAATCCTAGCGTAAGTTCTCGAAATTGCCCGCTTAAGGACCACGATGATGTTGGCGAATACGTTCACGCCATTCACCAATAGCAGCGAGCGCCGCCTGAAATTCTCGCTCAATCAAATCAGCCTCATGCGTGGTAATCACGCGATCCAGCATCGCCTCGGACACTGCTTCAGCGGCGTTACCAACTTGGCTCATCACGCGACACACGGTTTGCGACAAATCATCGTCGGTAAATTCTTTGGGCTCTGGAACCAAAAAGCCAGCCATGCCATGGCGCGCCAACATCGCGTGCAGGGGCAAGAGCGCATCCTTTACGCCTGCTGCTTGGCACAAACTGACGATCTCAGAGACTTCTTCGAATGAGGGATAGTGCGTTTCAATGCCTGGCGCCAGCTTGTTGCGCAAGACATTGACCGACATCTTCATAGCAGCGGCCAAGGCTTCCAAGCCACCGGGATAAGCACGCGCCACTTTGTACAAAGCATCATGCTGGTTCATATCAGAATATCGGCGTGTCATGCAAAATCCCCACAAATCAGAAAGCTCAAAACCTCAATTTAAGGCAGCGTCGCAAATTGTACCGAATTGTTATGCGATTAACCATCAAATTAAGTAGCAAAATAAATATCAAGCTAACTTGTACTCAATGCCAATCGTTGCGACATCAATTGCAACCAGCGATCACTCCCATCCACATCACTGACCACCAAGGCGAAATCAGTGACCGTACGCGCCGCCCGTTCCAAAAGTTGAATGTCCGCTTCATGTTGCCGTGCGACATGAGGATCTTCCAAGAACAAGATACGACGTATCTTTTGCTCCAAAACCAACTCGGCGATTTGCGCATCACCTCCCATTGGTCCCGACAAAAAAGGCTGCACCCAATTTCGACCAGCCTCCTCGCCCTTCATCCGCTGTGCTAACTGGTTCAATAAGGACCCCGTAGTGCCCGTCGCATAACGATGCTCGAATTGATCCAACAGAGCAAAATGTTTTTCCGCAAGCTTGAGCATTTTTTGTTTCATCGCGTCATGCGCAATCAAAGCGATCGACTCTTGCGGCAAAGCGAAGCCGCGCCCTGAACTCAAATGTGTAGTAGAGCCCATCGTCAAGGCTTCTAATTCTAGCCATTCGCAGACACTGGCCAAGGTCGACAAAAATGGTTTGCCGTGAATCACACACTGGCGTTTCAAAGCGAGCGCCTCTGGAAATACCGAGGAGGGATCTACCGGATCAATCAGATATACCACTGCATCAACCGAATTTTGCGGAGCGCTATTCACCACATGCGCGACCAACTTCATCAACCCGCCTTCGCGCCCATAGGGGAAGCGAATGTGCGGCTCACACAAATGACCTAGTCCATGTGAATGAATCGCATCGAGTGTACGCCCGACCACGACCCATTCTGGTTGTAATGCACGTAACGATGCTTCAGCGCGCCGAAACAATTGAACTAATGCGGAACCAGCGGCATCTTGATGGGAGCGATTGGCGATCAAGCCGATACGCAGGCGAGGCTTAAGTGGTGTGAGCGGTGTGAGGGGTGCAGGGGACGTAAGCGTGCCTGCAGTAACAGAAGATAATGTCATGTCCGTCAGAAATGTTAAAGCTTGTCGTGGAAGTCGCGGTGGAACTGTTCACACCACGAGAATAGCTGTGTCGATGGCATGGGATGAGCGAAATAGAAACCTTGAATTTCATCGCAACCCATCATCCGTAACACATTCAGATTTGCTTCGTGTTCGACCCCTTCGGCCACCACGGACAGCCCAAAGTTGTGCGCTAGGCTGATAATGCTCTGCACGATCTGTTTATCTTGCATAGAGTCCATCATACCTTGAACAAAGACTTTATCAACCTTTAATTCATCAATTGGGAATCGACGCAAATAAGCCAAAGACGAATAGCCCGTACCAAAATCGTCAATCGACAACTTAAAGCCCAGTCGTTTCAATTCGAATAGTAATGCGGTCGTGTGATCGATATCATGAATAAAGGCACTCTCAGTGACTTCCAGTCCGACCGCTGATGCTGGTAGATTCCATACTTCCAAAGCACGGGCGAGCAATTTTGGCAATTGTTCCAAACTGAGCAAGCGCGCTGACAAGTTGACCCACACAATCAATTGCAAACCCCGCGCTTGCCACTGTGCCGCCTCTTGAAATACCTTATTGACGACCTGCAAAGTCAATTGCTCAATCAGACCATATTGCTCAGCGGTGTCGATCAATACATTGGTCGGTACTGACTGATGATGATCACTCGGCCATCGCACCAGGGCTTCCACCGACTTAATACTTTTAGAACGCAAATCAACCTTTGGTTGATATCGCATTTCCAAAGCATTACTGTCCAAAACTTCTTTCAAAGCTTGCGGTAAATCTTCTGGACTGGAACGTCGTTGTTGCTCCACTCGCGCCAACTCAAAACGAACATTATTGGATTGCGCATTGCGTTGCGCGAGATCGGCGATACGTAACAACTCGACCGCCGTCTTCGCATGTAAAGGCGCACAAGCAATTCCAATGCTAGGCTGGAAAAATACCGTTTGTGTTTCGATTCTGAGTGGCGTCCCCAAAGCATTTAGGATTCTATGGCAGGCCAAGACCGCTAATGCTTCGGAAGACAAATGAGGCAGCACAAACCAACATTCATTTTCTGTGGCAAAAACAAAGCGATCCTTGTCACGCAAACTGGGGCGCAAACGTTCGGTGACATGCTGCTCCACAATGCTATCGTAATGCGGGCTGAGTAATCCTTGAATACGGTCAGAGCGCTGTAAATTCACAACCAGTAAAGCGAGTATTTGAGCATCCGAACTCACCTGCAATTCCGTCTCTACCAACTGCATTAACTCATGAATAGACGAAAGCTTGGATTGATTTGTATTGAGAGGAATCATGCTCAGGTGGCCTTATAAAAGTCGTGACATACCAAGCCATAAGCACCATCAGGAAGGCCGCGCCAAATGCTAATGCGTTCTGCATCATCGACTAAATCTTGGCGCATCAAATCAAAAACGATCGGCTTCTCGAGCAAAGATTTATCACTGCGCGTCAACAAAAGAACTTTTGGGTCCAAGCGTCGAACTTTGTTATGTTCCAGAACAATGGCGACTTCGCCGGTGGTCAGTTGAATCAAACTGCCGACAGGAAAAATGCCGATTGCTTGAACAAATTCTTCAACCAATGGTGCATGCAATTGCCCTTCCGCCATTCGAAATAATTCACGCATTGCTTCAAAACTGGACAGAGTTTTGCTATACGGACGATCCGATGTCATGGCAGCGAAACTGTCCGCGATTGCTGCCATCCGTCCAAAGATACTAATCTCACCACCCACCAGTCCGCGTGGATACCCGCTCCCATCCATACGCTCGTGATGCTCATTAATGCCTAAGCGCACATTGAAACTGAGTGGCTCATTGGACTCCAACAGTTGAATACTGGCGTCGACGTGAGTCTGAATCAAGGTCGCCTCTTCCTCAGATAATTTTTCTGGCTTACTCAAGATTTCTTCTGGCATTTCTAACTTACCGACATCGAGCAAAAGTCCAATGAAACCAAGCTCGACCATTTGCTCTTTACTGAACCCAATATGGCGACCCAGCGTGAGCATGTAGACGGCCACTTTCAATGCATGCGATACGACCTCAGCGTTCTCAGTGCGCATCCGTAACAACCACATCATGGCGGAAGGATTCGCAATCACACTATCTGATAGCAATTGCACGGTTGGCAGGACTTCTTTGAGCTCAATCGCCTGCATATCTTTCAGATCTTGTTCCAACTTGCGAATCAAGGCACTCGCCTTCAACACCACATCACGAGCCCGCACCAATTCCTCTTGCATGGTGGTCTGTTCGGGATGATGAACTAGGTGAATCTCTTCCGGTACGTATTCAGGCCGATGTTTCTTTTTTCTTGGCGCGGTAGATCGATTCCAAAGCGAGCGGTGCCAGTGACTGCCGTTCTCCGTCCAACGCAACCAACGAGACCACCAACTATCAGATTCAATTTCCTCAGGGCGAGGCTCACTGCCATGCACTGCCGCTGCGAATTTTCGTAGCGATGCCGAATTCGATTTCTTCAAATGGGCAAGCGAGGCTTCATTGACCTCTTCAATCTTCAACTCATCCGGCGTAGCCATCTCGCGTTTGGCATGCAACGGATGTTTCAGTTTTTGTTGCGAGTGTGGGCGTTTAGAGCGATGGTGACGCAAACGTCGCGAAGTCGCATATTCTGAGCGGATGAACTTCCGGTGTAGCCAGCCAACCACCTTATCGAATTGTCCTTGCTCTTCTTCATAATTGAGCTGGACGTGTCGACTGACAACACGGGTGTTAAGACTTGCATCGGAATCGAGCTCTAAATGCAAACGCGAGAAGGGAATATGCAGCAGTGCGTTGTAATTGCTACGGTGAGGGTCAATCACAAGCTCTTTGACGAGTCCTCGCAAGGTCGCCAAATCTAATTCTTCGGTGAGAAGAAAACCTTGCAACATAAATGGAGTTTGCCCCCATGGTCTATCCAACTCCGAAACGAACATCCCCAAGCGTAATTCATCAACTGAAATACGGAGCGATTCACAGAGTGGTTGCGAACTATTTGGCACGACGCGTTAAATTTACTTATTATTAATTGGATGGCGCTCTACAGCTCTATTCGGATCAACATGAAAGCTTATCGGTGTGACCATAAACTTTCAATGTGAGCATTCCTTGTGAGCTCTTCTTTCGGGCGCCGATTCTCCCTCAAACGCTAAGTTTAAATTAAAGCGTATGGGGTATCAGCATAACGACAGCGTTTCGAATAAAAAAACCCGCTTGCGGCGGGTTTTTGCTGGTTTTTTCCGACACTCAGCCTAAGGTTTCGTATCCAAGGCAGGCAAGACTTGCACTTTGATGCTGCTCAAGTCCATCCCAGAACGATACAAACGGTGGTTTGCCTTCACAAAATCGCTCTCCTTGGCCTCGTAAATATTGTCCACGAAGGTTTGTGGATTACGATCAATGAAGGGGAACCACGACGATTGAATCTGAATCATGATGCGATGACCACGTTGAAAAGTATGCATCACGTCGTTAATCGCAAATTTCACTTTAGTCGGTTCACCGGGCGTCAACGCTTTAGGATGTTCAAAGCTTTCCCGGAAGCGTGCGCGGAACGGCTCTCCGCGCACCAGAGTCTGCTGCGCTCCTCGATTGGGCTCACCTGGCGCAGCCTCCATCCGATTCGGATTCACATCAATTAACTTCACCACAAAATCGGCGTCGCTACCGGTGGTGCTGACCAATAAATTCGCTTCAATTGGACCAGCAAAAGTGATGTCACGATCAAGCACTTCCGATTGATACACTAAAACATCCGGACGACTTGCGGCAAAACGTTGGTCAGCGGCGACGTACTGGTTGCTCCAACGATTCGTAATCTCCGTCGTGTAAGGCACTGGCTTCGCAGGATCACTGATGTATTCATCGAAGGCGACTGTGTTTGAGCTCGGCATTTCAAAACTGAGCTTGCCATTCGCATGGAAATACAATGACTTAGTTTTCGTATTGGCGGGTGGCCACGCGTCGAAGCTGCGCCAACGATTAGCACCCGTCTCAAATACCCAAGCTTCGGGTAAAGCGGGCTTATCGCCGCCCTTCAAATGATGTTTAAAGAAGGCAAATTCGATCGCTTGATAATTTTGAGAGGTCTTGAAACCAAAGTTCGCATCACCCACTTTATCTCCCGCTGTACTTTGCCAACCACCGTGAACCCAAGGCCCCATCACGAGAGTATTGCTGATACCCGGATTATTTTTTTTGATCGCCTTATAAGTTTGTAGTGGTCCGTATAAATCCTCTGTGTCATACCAACCACCGACCGTCATCACCGCAGCTTTGATATTTTTCAGATGAGGTAGCAAATTTTTTGCTTGCCAATAACTGTCGTAATTCGGATGTTGCATCAGTTCATTCCAGAACGGGATGCCGTTCTTGAAGTAGCGCGCATTGGCGTTGGATAATGGCCCCAGCTCAAGGAAGAATTGATAGGCATCCGGAGTGCCCCAATCAAAGCCACCGCTGCCGGGTTGGTCCGTTGGCTCTGGACGAGGCTTACCAAAACTACTGAAAAAGCTAAATGCCAGCTGCACATTGAAAGCGCCGTTGCGATGCATATCGTCGCCACGGAACCAATCAGCGATTGGCGCCTGTGGTGACACAGCTTTCAGAGCGGGATGTGAATCAATCACGCCGGCCGATGTGTAAAAACCTGGATAGGAAATACCCCACTGTCCAACCCGCCCATTATTGCCAGCGATATTTTTGATCATCCAATCGATGCTGTCATACGTATCGCTACTTTCATCGACATCATTTTTACTATTTTTCTTATCAATATGGGGACGCATATTGACGAACTCGCCCTCCGACATATTCTTGCCACGCACGTCTTGGAAAGCAAAAATAAAACCATCTTTTTCAAAGTCGGCGCTAGGGCCTAAACGCGTTTTGTATTTATCAGCGCCGTAAGGCGCTACCGTGTAGGGCGTGCGCACTAACAAAATCGGATAAGTCTTAGTGGGGCTTGCATCGTTTGGCACGTAAATCGAAGTGAACAGCAGTTTCCCGTCGCGCGCCGGAATTCGATATTCAAACTTTGTGTAGTTCTTGCGGATGTATTCGGCACGCAAGGCTGCTGCGTCCTTTTCGTCCGCCAGGTTAGCACTCACAAGCACATTACTAGCCGCACTTGATACCGTATTTGCCCAAGAGCTTGGAGCGCTCAATTGCACGAAAGCCGATAAGACCAATGCACTGACAAGGCGCAATTTCATAATGAAAACCTTTCGAAGAAATGCAAGGAAGAACAAGAGAGGAAAGTTGTTTTGACCGACGCCACGCTCAAAAGTTCGGATCAATGAGTAGTGAATAGGAGCACAGCGTGAGCCCTGCCCTCGGAAGTCTCTGCACTCTTTATTTATTCGGCATGCGGGTCGAAATCAGGCAAATCAACATCGACTTGAGCAACTTGATCGATACCCATCGCCTGGGCTTTTTGCAAGGCGTCAGTCACCCTCTTCATAACGGTCTCGACCTCATCCCCAGGGGCATTCGCGGTCAAACCAGTACAGAAACTCACCTGCAATCCAATCGACAAATCTTCCCACGCATATTCGGCGATACGAGTTTTCAGGCGTCGAACGGCGACTAAACTTTGATCGAGCCAAGTCGTTGGCATCACAATCGCAAACTCCGTGGCGCCGACTCGCCCAAAAGAATCGAGACTACGCAAGACCTGTGCAGCCTCCACGGTCAATACTTGCAGAATGCGTTTCGTCGCGTCTTGGCCATGCGCCTCCATAATTTCGGGCAACCTGTCCATGCCAATTAAAGCGACCGTGAAGGTGTGTCCAGTGCGTTTGGAACGCTGCAACTCATTATCAAGCCGCTCTAAAAATGTCGTTCGATTAAGTGCCCCAGTAAGATGATCATGTGTGGCCAAGGTCTGTAGCTGGTTCATAACCGCTTCAAGTTTTGGCAGTACATCGTCGCGAGCGCCACCCTCCTTGATTTGAGCGATAGCCTCTAGGAGCTGTTGTTGCGCAAACGGTACCGTTTGTTTGGTATTTCGTGGCATCTTCTCTAGTCCCATACGAGGAAAGATCAGTGGGAGACAAATCGCCATACGCGATCAAGCACTTCAAAATACAATAACGACTTTATTGCGTTTCAGCAAGCACCATACTCGCCATGACTACAAACGCACCACTAGAAAAAATTAGTAGCGACCTCTTCAACGAACGCCAAATTTGGGTCAAGCGTGACGACCTTCTGCACCCGACCATCTCTGGCAACAAGTACCGTAAGTTAGAACATGCTTTGCCGCGCCATCAGCCTGGTCTGGTAGTGTCAATGGGCGGCCCTTGGTCAAACCATCTTCACGCCTTAGCATTTGCCTGCTACGAGCGCGGCTGGCCAAGTTATGGTTTTGTGCGCGGTCTACGTAGCGAAGATACCGAACTCACTGCCACCCTTCGAGATTGTCAGCGTTGGGGCATGCGACTTCAATTTATTTCGCGTATCGACTACAAAAAGCTGCGCGATGACCCGCAGTATTGGCAGAGCCTCATCCCAAACAACATCGCGAATAGCCTATGGCTTGAAGAAGGGGGGCGTGGTATAGACGCGCTGCGAGGGCTACAAGAACTCCCGTTCGAAATCGCGCAACAACTTGGTGCAACCCCTGATTATCTCGCATGCGCGTGCGGCACTGGAACAACACTTGCGGGCTTAGCCTTAGGCGCTAGACTGACTCACCAAACATCAACCAAAGTGCTAGGGATTAGTGCCGTTGGAGAAGGAAATCAGCTGCATCAACGCATATACGATCTGCTGAGCTTGGCAGGCCATGCCGCTATCGACAATTATCAAATACGAACCGAGTTTGATCACGGCGGTTTCGCCAAGACCACTCCTAAGCTCATAGATTTCTGCGAACGCTTCACCCGAGATACTAAAATTCCCATCGAACCCGTCTACACTGGGAAGCTCTTCTTTGCTTTATCACAGCTTTGCCAGGTCGGCTATTTCTCAAAAACAGATCGTATCGTCGCAATCCATACTGGCGGATTGCAAGGAGCACGAAGCAAAGTTCAAGGCAAAACCTGAACAAACAAAAAGGGCGGGATGTTAATCACCCCGCCCTCTACCATTCTAAAATTTCAGACTAGCTGCACTACTATTTGCCCCAGTAGGCAGAATACTTCGCACGGAAATCGTTGGAAGGATCAAACATGTCTTTCGGGCCACCGTCGTAATTGATGTTCTGTTGCGTCACCAAATGCAAAGGCGCATGGTAACCACTTGGTGCAGCGTCAGACAAGGCACGATTGAGTTCATCAACAATCTGCCAACCATGCAAAGCTAGAGGTTCTGGAACTGTTCCCACTTGCAAATCATTCTTGCGAATACGTTTGTATGCGTAGGTCGAACCATCGCCAGCGGAAATGCCGCGCAACTTATTCGCTTCCAGCAGACTTTCGATTTCTGGCTTATCCATCCAATCAAAATAAATGTCATTTATCGAAATAATGTGAGTCCATTTGCTGCCATGACGTTTGACTAGTCCCTCAATCACACCAGCAAATTTTTTGCGAGACTCCATCACCGGCAAATCTTCAATACTCAAAATACGGCAGGTATCGCATTGCTTCAACACTTCAACCATTGCACCGGACTTCGTCGCCAAATAAGGATTTGACGTATCTGTGAACACCACGATGCCCGTCTTATTATTGGATTCGACTGCGCCGTATAAACTGGCCAACTGCGCGGCTTCTTTAGGATCAGATGTGATGTTCGTAAAGAGTCCAGGCACCGGTCCCGCTTTGAAACTTGCGTGCCACCCTATAACAGGCACTTTCGCTACAGCGGCCGCTGTTAAACCTTTGGTTTGACTCGCTGCATCAACACCGGCCAATACAATTCCTGCGGGTTTCATATCGAGTGCTTGCTGCACCACATTCGCCGATTGATTACAACGTCCACGGCAATCGATTGACAATACTTGCCAACCGGCTCCAGTGACCGCTTCCTTAATGCCACTAAAAACCCCAAAAGTACCAGCGTCACTCATGTCGCCGGCGATAAAGACGATCTTCTTATCATGTAGCAATTTAGGACCAGAAGTCGGGCCATCCCATTTTGACTTCAAGGCCGCGGCTTTAGCTACTTTTGCGTTCGCCGCCCCCATAAATTGCACAGAGTTTTGCTGAGCCATCGCGCTGCCCATGAGGCTTACAGCGAACAAGAAAATTAAAGCGCTCTTACGGTGGAAAGTAGTCATAAATCCAAATCTATCAAGGTGAAAGAAAGAACCTGTATCTGTGCCACAGATTCCAGAACCGCTTCGACATGCACTCACCAAAGTTGCAATGTTCAATTGAGTTCCACTACTAAATGCCAAAAAAAACGAACGCTCAAAGATTATCTTAGAATAAGGGATAGTGCAATTAAAGCTGCAATGATTACGGCAAATATGTATTTTTGCTTCAACCATTCGAGACGCATAAGCCTGACAAAAGCGATTGTATGTATGGATAACTCTGTGCAAACACGCTAGGATGGACAAAAAAAAGGCGAGTCCAAGACTCGCCCAAACGGGAATTGGTATCACAAGGTTTAAGGTTTCTTGACACTCGAATTTTGCGCCGCAACAGAGGCGCTACTCTGCGTTGCAACTGGGGTCGCGGGTGCCGATGCTGCTTGAGTTTCTTGTTTCACCGCTTGAGTGGTATCAAGCGCTGCCGCCTTCTTTTGGTTTGCTTCAATGATTGGCGCGTGTGTGCGAATCGCGATCGCCCCCAATACACTCAAGAAGAAGCCAAAACAGATCAATCCAAGGCCAATTTTTGCGTAGATCTTCATAATAATTTCCTTTCCGTCATGGACTTGCTTATGCTGACAATGGCGCGCGCAATACCGCGAGATTCCATAACAAGTATTTTTTTAATCCAATAAAGCTCAAGCGCGTCAACATCAAGCACAACAACATGAATCCTGTTCCAAGTACGAGCAATCCTGCGCCAAGGAAAAAGTGATGGGTTTTCATCTGATTCTTGATCGTGATGGTTGAAACTTCGCCGTCAAAATGCATCGCACTTGGTCCGGAATTCGAAACCGCATCGACAATTTCCTTTGCGCCGTCTTTATCAATCACAATACCGTGCTCGTTCACATCAACACTGATGTTTTTGAGACCATGATGTTTGTGGTCGAAGCCATGGTGACTATGAGTATGCCAATGCTGCGGCCCTGCTTTAAAACTGATCTCAGGTACGCCGGACATACTCGCCGCTAAGACCAATACGCCAGCGGTCCACACTGCGAGCGAACCGATGTACGATGCAAACAAGAAAATGCCATAGGCGAAGGTCGGAACAATCATAATGACATTGAAAATCATCAAGCCGATCAATGCGATGATGAGGCCGAAGAAATTGCCGACGCTAAATTCCTTCTTCAAATGCTGAAACCGAGTACTTGCTCGTGCTTGTGCAGCGACAACTCGCGGATGCGACAACTGTTCACAGATTTCCGCTTCTGTTTTTCCGCTCGCCATTGCTGCCGAAAATTTTTGTTCGATTTCTGCCTTTAGGCGAGACTGGACATCACTCGGTAGGTCTTGCATTTCATGTTGCAAGAGGTTCATATATTCGGTCTTGTTCATCTTGTTCTCCCCTCGTTCACTCAAAGCAAAAGGCGCTTTGCTATGGTGTTACTGTAAAGTGAAGCTAAGGTCTTGAATATCGAAGAGCGACGTACTGCAGATTACAGGGGATGGAAAGCATAAAACGGCGATGAACCGAACCAAGATTCGGCCGCCGTGGTACTCACTTAAGTCAAACTACGGGATGCGCGACGAGCCAAGTCTCTAATACAGAAGCGGCCTCTGGACCGCAGTGCAAACCCAATTTGGTACGGCGCCAGAGAATATCCTGCGCCGTCACAGCGAATTCGCAGCTGCGCAGATATTCAATCTCTACTTGGTACAAGCTAGGTAGAACCTCTTGCCCTAAGTTTTCCAAAGCGGTGCAATCCTTAAGCATTTGGTGCAATCGCGTTCCATATAAGCTCACGTAACGCCGCACCAATGTGCTCGGCAAGAATGGATAGGCGCTGCATGCTTGTTCACAGAATTGCTCGAATTGCTTCACATTTTGATTGCTAGGCATGGCTTGAAATAGATCCCCGCCTGGTAACACCGCATGAGCGGTCCACGCTTGATTCGATCGGCCAAGCGCCGCAAGCAACTGATCGCAAGCTTGCTCGGCTAATTTTCGAAAGGTCGTGATCTTACCGCCAAAAATATGCAGAATCGGCGCGCCAGATTGATCTAGCTCCAAGCGATAATCGCGCGTGATGGCCTTCGCATCAGCCTTCCCATCATCGACTAAGGGACGAACACCAGAGTAAGTCCAAACGATATCTTTCACTCCAATTTGCTTTTGAAAATAATGGTTGCAAAGATTCAGCAAGTACTCAATCTCCGCGGCACTAATCTGGGGGTGATTTTGATCTCCTTTAAATTCAAGATCAGTGGTGCCAACTAAGGTGTATTCAGACTCGTATGGAAGAGCAAAAACAATACGTCCATCACTGTTTTGGAAAATATAGGCATAGTCATGTTCAAACAATCGCTTCACGACAATGTGACTGCCTTGTACCAACCTCAACTCCTTTCGGGGCAAAGTCGGCGAGTAACGATGTTGCAACTCAGCCGCCCACGCACCACTGGCATTAACTACTGCTCGAGCGCGAACACGACGCAGAACACCTTGGCGATTGCCCAACTCTGCATACCAAGCTGAATCCCTACGCTGCAGATCCAAACACTCGGTACGACAGCAAATTTGCGCTCCCAATTCAGCGGCACTCACTGCATTCAAGACCACCAAGCGGGCATCGTCGACCCACGCATCGGAATATTCAAACCCTTGCACCATATCGGCTTTCAAGGGTGCGCCTGCCACATGTTTGCGCAAGTCAATTGCGGACGACGCAGGTAACAAATCTCGGCGTGCGAGTTGATCATACAAAAACAATCCAGCCCTAATCAGCCATTGAGAACGCAAATGTGCCTGATGCGGCATGATGAAGCGTCGCGCCGAAATAATGTGCGGCGCGAGCCGCATGAGCACTTCTCGTTCCTGTAAGGCTTTTCGAACTAGCGCAAATTCGTAGTACTCGAGATAACGCAAGCCCCCGTGAATAAGCTTGGACGAAGCTGACGATGTGTGCGATGCAAGATCATCTTTCTCACACAAGATCACACGCAAACCACGTCCTGCTGCATCCCTTGCGATTCCAACACCATTGATGCCACCGCCGATCACCAACACATCGCAATCAAAATCATTCATCGCTGTTGACATGGCACTCCCATCACTTTTGATTTTCCGCAAACATCTCTTCAATGACAAACTCGATTGCAACTGAATCGTGTAAGTTCATTATCAAATAGCCCTAATCATAGTAAATCACCAATAAGCTTTTCACTTATTTTTTTCTTTTCACAACGTTTCTGAACGAAGTGATGCAATTTTTCAATTCCTGACAAATTTCAATTGTCATTTGTGAGCAAAATTGATAGTTTATGAGGCGGGAGCGTAAATATATGAGGAATTCGTAGCACTAATTCGTATCAAAAACACAATCACAAAAAGGAGACTTTATGAGCACCGCAACAGTTGCATCTGAAGGAATGAGTCAGGAAGAGAAGAAGGTCATCTTCGCCTCTTCCTTAGGTACCGTTTTCGAATGGTACGACTTCTACCTGTACGGCACCTTAGCCACCATCATCGGTAAGAAATTTTTTACCGCCCTCGATCCAAATTCTCAAATGATTTTCTCCTTGCTGGCATTCGCCGCAGGTTTCATTGTGCGTCCATTTGGTGCTCTGGTCTTCGGTCGCTTAGGCGACATGATTGGTCGTAAATACACATTCTTAGTCACGATTGTGATCATGGGTGGCTCTACCGCGATCGTCGGTTGTTTACCTGGCTATGAGGTGATTGGTATTGCCGCACCCGTCCTTTTAATTGTCTTGCGTATGCTGCAAGGCTTGGCACTCGGTGGTGAATACGGTGGTGCTGCGACCTACGTTGCAGAGCATGCTCCACGTGGCAAACGCGGTTTGTTCACTTCTTGGATTCAAACCACCGCGACACTCGGTTTGTTCTTGTCCTTGTTAGTGATCCTTGGCTCTCGCACAGCCGTTGGTGAGGAAGCATTCGCTGATTGGGGCTGGCGTATCCCGTTCTTGGTCTCCATCATTTTGTTGGCGATCTCGGTCTGGATTCGTATGTCCATGAATGAGTCCCCAGCGTTCGCAAAAATGAAAGCTGAAGGCAAAGTTTCTAAAGCACCGTTGACCGAGTCTTTCGGTAAGTGGAGCAACTTGAAGATCGTTATCCTCGCCTTAGTGGGTCTGACAGCTGGTCAAGCCGTAGTTTGGTACACCGGTCAGTTCTACGCTTTGTTCTTCTTGACCAACACACTCAAAGTAGACAACGCAACAGCGAACTTGATGATCGCAGCATCCTTGATTATTGGCACACCATTCTTCGTCGTGTTCGGTGCCTTGTCTGACAAGATTGGCCGCAAACCGATCATCATGGCCGGCTGCTTAATCGCTGCATTGACCTACTTCCCACTCTTCAAGGCTCTCACGGAAGCTGCTAACCCAGCCTTGGCTGCAGCACAATCAGCCAACAAAATCGTCGTGACAGCGGATCCTGAAGAATGCTCTTTCCAATTCAACCCAACCGGTACTCGTAAGTTCATCACCTCTTGCGACATTGCGAAGCAAGTTCTCGCAGCGAACTCCGCAAGTTATGACATTGTCGAAGGCAAAGGACCAGCAACCATCGCGATTGGTAGCACCACAATTGAATCCTACTCCGCAGTCGGTCTAGCAAAAGCAGATGCGACAGCGAAGGACACAGCGTTCAAGAAAACAGTTGGCGATGCCTTGCGTGCAGCAGGTTACCCTGCCAAAGCAGACCCTGCGAAGATCAACAAACCATTGGTCATCGGTATTCTCTCCATCTTGGTTGTATTCGTCACGATGGTCTATGGTCCTATCGCTGCAATGCTAGTTGAAATGTTCCCAACACGTATTCGCTATACTTCCATGTCCTTGCCATACCATATTGGTAACGGCTGGTTCGGTGGCTTGTTGCCAGCAACAGGTGTCGCAATTGTGGCGCAAACCGGTAACATGTATAACGGATTGTGGTATCCAATTATTGTCGCGGCAGTGACTTTCGTGATCGGTATGTTGTTCGTGAAGGAAACGAAAGACATCGATATCTACGATGGTGATTAAGCTACAAATTCGGATCCCCGTACTCTAGAAAAGGCCCACTTCGGTGGGCCTTTTTGCTGTCATGCAAAAACAACACAACCACTCCAAGGGCATTTTCAACATGGTAAAAATTTAATAAATTAGTTAAAAGTTTGCGACATGACAAATACGTGCTTTTGAGATGCTCCAAAGTGTATTAAATCGCTTATCGTCATATCAAATCAAATGCAGACCAAGCGATCAACGCGAGTAAGAGGAAACCATGGAAAAAATTCTCGACGCTTTCTACGATAAGACCGACAAGGGTAGAGAGGAAATCGCTAGTCGCGCATATCATCTGTCTTCCAAACTACGTCCGCTACTCGTGATGATCGATGGAAAGCATAGCGGCGAGGAACTCATTCGTCGGTTGGCAACAATCGGCCTTAATGCCACTCACCTAGAGGAACTCTTAAGTGCGGGCTTCATCGAAAGAATCACCCAAGATGCCGCCATTACGCCTCAAGGAGCGGGCACAAAGCAGGTTGCACCAGTGGCCTCAGATATTGTGTCTAAAATCGATCAGTCCAACCACCCTGTGATTGAATCATCGAACAACACGGTCAACGTTGTGACACTCACGACGATCAGACAATTTTTTACGGATTCAATCAAAGCGAACCTGGGCTTGCGCGGCTTCACTCTGCAACTCAAAGTTGAACGGGCCGACTCCATCGATGACTTCAAACAACTCGGCGAAGATTTCATCGAGACGCTACATAATTCAAAAGGCCAACAGTTTGCACGCACAATAGAGGCGCGAATGTTGGCCCTTTTTAGTCAAATCAAGACCTAAGGCACACTAAGTATTTGCCATAAACTCCCAGTATAAGCGTCGAGCGGTCTGTACAATCGGTCCCACTGGCATCTCATGATCTTCGAAACGGGTGCATGGCATCACTTTGGCGAAATTACCGGTATTAAATATCTCTCGTGCTTCCAGCAATTCACTTGGTTTGACCGAGCGCTCATGCACCACATGACCGGCCTCAGACAAAAGTTTAATCACTCGTGCTCGAGTGATACCTGACAGAAAACAACCATTCGCGACTGGGGTCACAATGTGCCCATCTTTGTCGACAAAAAACAAATTTGCTGTCGCGAATTCAGCGACATTCCCAATCGGGTCACACACCACTGCGTTATCGAAACCGCGTTGTTTCGCCTCAACCAAAGCACGGGTCGTATTCGGATAGAGACAAGATGCCTTTGCGATGGTTGGAGCCATGTTCGGACTAGGTCTTTGCAGCGATGATAGGCAGGCGCTAAAGCCAGCGAAATGAGGCACGGGCGCATCAAACAGTGTCAGCGCAAAGCCGGATCGAGTGGGCACCAACAATCCGTCACGCCCAAAGATAAGCGGTCGAATATAGAGCTCTGCATCCGCAGGAAAACGTTTCACACCCTCGCGACACAGTGCCTCCATTTGCTCAGCATCATAGGGGCATTCTAGGCCTAAGGCTTGAGCGCTTCGAATTGAACGTTCGAGGTGCAATCGCAAATCTGGCAGACGACCGGCAACTGCTCGAGCGCCATCGAATACCGAGGAGCCCAACCATACGCTATGGTCCATCGCCCCCATCAGCGGAACATTCCCTTCGTGCCATTCTCCGTCAACAAATGTCAAATACATACTATCCTCAAGTTTCTCAATCGATCCAGAACATAAAAAAAAACCCGCCACAAAAAGTGACGGGCTATACCGCATTCTCGCAAACTTTATTCAAGCTTCCAAACGAAATCAACCTTCGCCCACAACTGGTCTGGCTTCCCGTCTTTCGTACCAGGCTTAAACTTACATAAACTCAAAGCAGACAGTGCTGCCTTATCCAAACTCTTTGAGCCGCTCGATTTCTCAATCTTAGATTCAACCACTTTGCCATCAACGCCAACCAAGAATCCCATCGAAACCGTGCCGGTCTCTTCGTTCATCAAAGCCGCTTTAGGATATTTCGGAGGATCGCATGATTTGCTATCGATCACTGGCGCAACCTCTGCAGCATGCACCGTACTCGACACAGCGATCAACAGACATGAAACGATTGCAGAAATTTTGGGATTCATAAAAAAACTCGCTTGTATATTTTATTAATCGAACACAACGGTGAACATCTCTGAATACATCATCACGAACTCAAACGGTGGGTCTTAGAACTTCCAAACGAAATCCATCTTCACCCACATTTGTTCCACTTTACCATCTTTTGAACCGGGTTTGAATTTACACAGGCTCAGTGCTTGTAGTGCTGCCTTATCTAAGCTTTTAGAGCCGCTGGTACTTTCGACTTTTGATTCGACCACCTTCCCATCTACACCAATCAAAAAACCCAACGTCACAGTACCCGTTTCTTCATTCATCAAGGATGCCTTTGGGTACTTCGGCTGCTCACAAGACTTGTTGTCAATCACGGGCGGATTCACGGCCGCCTGGCTGATTCCCGTTACACCCAAACCGATCAACATAATCACTGCCAACATCAATTTATTGATTCGCATCATCTCACCTCTTACTTGGACACAGATTCAAAGACTCGATTCAAAACTCTTCCCAATCATCGTCATTCGACTTAGTAGGAGCCGCCTTTTTCGGTGCTGGCTTCGCCGCTGGCAAAGATTTTACAGAGGCTTTTACCTGCGGCTTGACTGCTGCTGGTGCTGGCTTAGCTGCAGGAGCTTGACGTTGCGTGAACATGCTCTGCTCGCCGGCATTCAACTTAAAGATACTAACAACTTTGGCCAGCTCACCCGCTTGATCCTGCAAACTTTGTGCAGCGGCTGCAGCTTGCTCAACCAATGCCGCATTTTGTTGCGTCATGCCATCCATTTCGATGATCGCAAGATTCACAGCCTCGATACCATTGCTTTGTTCTTGGCTGGCAGCACTAATTTCGGCAATGATATCGGTCACATGACGAACGCTTGACACAACCTCATCAATGGTTGCGCCTGCTTGGCCAACCAATTTGCTACCGATTTCTACCTTCTCAACAGAGTCGCCGATCAGCGTTTTAATTTCTTTCGCGGCAGCCGCACTACGCTGCGCCAAACTACGAACTTCTGATGCCACGACAGCGAATCCACGTCCCTGTTCACCAGCTCGAGCAGCTTCAACCGCGGCATTCAAAGCAAGAATATTTGTTTGGAAAGCGATCCCATCAATCACGCTAATGATATCCACGATCTTCTTCGCAGACTCATTGATCGAGCTCATAGTATCAACCACTTCTGCCACGACTGCGCCGCCTTGACGAGCCACATCAGACGCAGAAGCTGCAAGCTTATTCGCTTCACGTGCGTTATCCGCGTTTTGTTTAACGGTCGTCGTCAATTCCTTCATCGAAGCCGTGGTTTTCTCAAGTGAACTCGCTTGCTGTTCAGTACGTGAGGAGAGATCCAAGTTACCAGAAGCGATTTCGCGCGAAGCCGTTGCGATGGTATCTGTTCCAACCCGAACTTGACCGACAATATTGACCAAGCTGTCTCGCATCGTCTTCATTTCAACAATCAAACTGTCAGTATCACCTGGCTCAGAATCAATCACCCCCGACAAATCGCCCGAAGCAATCTTGCTCGCAATTTCAGCAGCATAATCAGGTTCGCCACCCAACTGCTTCACCAAACTACGGGTAATAAAAATCGCCGCGATAACACCGAGTGCTAGCGCCACACCGCCTAACAACAACAACCAGTTTCGCGCACTACTAAACGATGAACGAGCCTCTTCAGCCACGGCAGCGGCCTGCTTATCGCCGACTTTTACCATCTCGTCCAACACCGCCAACCATGCGTCCTGCACTGGCCGAATCTTCTTGATTAAGGCGATTGTTGCCATCTCCGGGTTATTCGCCAACCCCAAATCCTTCGCCATATTTGGCAAAGGTTTAGCAGCTTCTTCTTTTTCTTTGAGGCGCTTCAGGAGTTCCTTTTCATCTTTGCTATAGTTAGGATCCGCCTCAAGTGACTTGACCAGTTTGGCTTCCAAATCTGAATAATCCTTACCCTGCTTCTCGATCTTTTGCAGGTCCTTGGCCATATCATCGATATCGGTCAACAAGGTCAAATTTCGCAGCGAGACTTGACGATCGTACACAATGGCACGCATATCAAGAATCATGCGACTTTGCTTATTGCTTACATTGACGATGTTTTCAAGACGGTCTTGAATTGAAGACATGCGGGAAATGCCGAGTGCCGTCACCGCAATCAACAATACCAACACGAGTGCGAAACCGAGCCCGAGGCGCTTACCCACTTTCATTGTAGTTAAGTTCATTTTATTTCAGCCAAGTTAGGTTTGAGTTTCCCAGTCATTACAGCCATTTTTACCTGCAAACTGAGCCGGCGCTACCTGAGAAAGGTCTGGATCGAAGAAAAACTCGACAGAAATTTCTCAGTCAAAAAAGCGGCAGAACTCCATAGAAAAAAGGTCTACCGCTTGATTAGAATATACTCCATTTTTGCCTATTGGCAAGTCACCAAGTGGCAAAAAACCACTGGCTTTCTTGGTTTAAGATCAAATATGCAGGGAAACCAACATTTCCTAGTGGCAATTTCGCAACGTGTAAAAATGCCTACTTTCGCCTTTATTAACATGTAAAACATGGCGAAGGTTTCGATTTGGAGAATCTATGAAAATTCTTGTGTGCGTATAACGCCAAGTAAGTCTTGGATTAACTTAGGTTCGTAGCTACGAAGTATCTTTTTGACATAGGGCTGCAAGCGTCCGATATCACTGCGCAGAATTTCTTGTTTGATTTCCGGCAGGATAGCTGCGGGCATCGATAACTCACGAAAACCCATTGAGATCAATAGGCGCGTCAACTTAATGTCCCCCGCCATACCGCCGCAAATGGCAACGGGAATGCCGGCCCGATCCGCTGCACTGACTGTCATATCAAGCAGTTGCAAAATTGCTGGATGGGTGTCGTTGTACAAATGCGCGACCTCATGGTCAGCGCGATCAATCGCTAGCGTGTACTGAATCAAGTCATTGGTACCGATCGATAAGAAATCGAGCTTCTTTACAAACATCGGCAAACTCAGTGCTGCAGCCGGCACTTCGATCATCGCACCAACTTTTACATTGACATCGAAATCAACGCCCTCTGAACGAAGCTCCTGCTTGGCTTGCTCAATCATCGCGAGAGACTGATCGATTTCGAAAGCGTGGGCTAACATCGGGATCAAAATATGAACATGTCCAAACGCTGAGGCCCGCAAGATCGCCCGCAATTGCGTCAGGAATATTTTTGGCTCTTTCAAACAGTAACGAATTGCTCGCAAACCAAGCGCTGGATTCAGAATATTATGCTCAGCACTATCCAGCGGTTTATCGGCGCCAACGTCGAGCGTCCGAATCGTGACAGCACGTCCCTTCATGGTCTGGACTGCAGTTTTATAAGCTTGAAACTGTTCCTCTTCAGTGGGCAATACAGCTTCGGCTCCAGTGCGTCCCATGAACAAAAATTCAGAGCGGAACAAACCCACACCCGACGCGCCAACTTCCATCGCTGCATGAGCATCTTCCGGCAATTCAATATTGGCCAATAATTGGATCTCAACACCATCGAGCGTGATCGCGGGTGTTTTCTTTAGTTTTGATAACTTTTTGCGCTCTTTCAAGATCTGCGCTTGTCGATCTCGATATTGCGAAATCAAGAGCGGTGATGGAGCAACGATCACAACGCCAGCGTCGCTGTCGATAATCAACCAATCATCGTGTTCGATAAGTTGTGATGCATTGCCAAGTCCCACGACGGCGGGTATACCTAAACTACGTGAGACGATAGCGGTATGCGAATTGGTACCACCTTCATCAGTCACAAAACCGGTGAAGGCCACATCACGAAATTGCATCATGTCAGCAGGCGAAATATCACGCGCTACGACAATCATGTTTGCGTTTTGTTCATCAACACCTAAAGCGCGCGGCAGCTGTTGCGCTGTCCCCGTCAGGATCTTTAAAACACGCTCGGCAACTTGTTGAATATCCGCCTTGCGCTCGCGCAGATATTCATCTTCGATCTCATCGAATTGCGCTGAAAGCACATCGACTTGGGTTACCAAGGCCCACTCGGCGTTGTAATGGCGGGTGCGAATAATATCGAGCGGTGCCTCCGACAACATCGGGTCCGACAAGATTAAGGCATGTACATCGAGAAAAGCACCAAGCTCGGTCGGCGCATCAGTTGGCAAATCTGACCAGAGTGATTGTAAGTCACGTTGAACCTGCTCAATCGCTTGCTGCAAGCGTAGTACTTCAGCTTCAACTTGTTCTTGAGCGATAAGATAGTGTTGCACATCCATCGCCGCTGGACGTAAAAGATGAGCTCGTCCAATCGTGATACCGCGTGAAACTGGAATGCCTTGCAAAGTAAACGACGCCACCTGTTATCTCCACATTCTTTTTTTGTTTTTACAGCATGTAGTGTCAGACGATTTCTGTAAGCTGCCTTTTTTGACAGCGTTTTGAGAGGAGCGCTTGCGTCAAGGAAGATTTCACTCAGCGCTCTCAATCATGTTACTCACCTTCGCCAAACTTATCATTGATGAGCGCCGCAATCGCATCAAAACAAGCCTGTTCATCTTCGCCATTTGTTTCCAGCAAAATCTTGCTACCTTTGCCAGCGGCAAGCATCATCACACCCATGATGGACTTACCGTTTACACGACGATTATTGCGCGTCAGCCAGACTTCACTTTTGAATTTACCACCGAGCTGCGTCAACTTCGCCGAGGCACGGGCATGCAGTCCCAACTTATTGATAATCTCGATCTCTTGCTGAATCATCGTTTTCTATCCTGTCGTTTACTTCAAACTATTAACCCAATCTTCGGAATTCTTTACTAGTTTCTTGTTGGCGCAACGATATCGTTCAAAAACGACCAAGCACAGTTATGTCGCGCCGATGCGAATGCGATTGTCGACTCTTGTGGCGCCATTTTGGCCTCCCGCAAGGGCCATTTCGACCACCACATCCAAGGTGTCATGTCGATAGGTAATCGCACGTAACAGCATCGGCAGACTAATCCCGGCAACCACTGCAACCTCGGTTGGGTCCGCCAACTTCATGCAACAATTCGCTGGAGTACCACCGGTAATATCCGTCAATACCAACACTCCGGAGCCATCATTGAGACGATTGATCGCTTCACGTGCTAGCTGATTCACTTCGTCCAAATTTTGATCAGCGATGACATCAATCGCCTCGATACGCTCAGGTCTTCCGCGAAAAACATGGGAGGCGGCCTGTATAAAAGCCGACCCAAGTGGTGCATGCGTCAGTAAAAGCAAACCAACCATGAATAACCTAACTTTCCCTACCTCGGCAGAATTTACGCGCTGACGGCGTGTTCAAGCGCATCGATAAACATCGCTGCGACATCAAAACCTTTTTGTTGCATGATCTCTTGAAAACAAGTCGGGCTCGTCACATTGACTTCCGTCAGACAGTCTCCAATAACGTCTAATCCTACCAGCAACAAGCCGCGTTGGTATAGAGTCGGAGCCAAACTTTCAGCAATTTCACGATCTCTCGCACTGAGCTCTTGAGCGACACCAACCCCACCCGCGGCTAAATTACCACGCACTTCGCCATTCTGTGGAATGCGCGCCAATGCAAATGGAACGACTTTCCCGCCGATCAGCAGAATGCGTTTATCGCCATGAACAATCGCAGGAATGTATTTTTGTACCATGATGGTGTGGGCACCATTTGAGGTCAAGGTTTCAATGACAGAGCCCAAATTCATGCCGTCGGCACCGATGCGGAAAATGCCCGCACCGCCCATCCCATCAAGCGGCTTCAAAATAATATCTTGATGCTCGGCGAAAAATTCACGAATACGTTTAGCGTCCCGCGTCACCAAAGTCGGCGTCGTGAACTGAGTGAATTGCGCAATACTGAGTTTTTCATTGTGATCGCGAATCGCCGATGGTTTATTGAATACTTTTACTCCCGCTTTCTCGGCAAGATCGAGCAAGTAGGTGGCATAAATGTATTCCATATCAAACGGTGGATCTTTGCGCTGCAAAACCGCATCGAACTCTTGCAAGGCTAGATCGATTTTCTCGCCTTCTTCGTACCAAACATCGCTATTGCCAGTCAAGTTAATTGAACACGCACGCGCCTTCACCACACCATTCACCAAGGCCATATCTTGCGGTTCGAAGGCAAATAACTGGTGACCACGGCGCGCTGCCTCGCGCATCATGACAAAAGTCGAATCCTTATAGATTTTAAAAGTTGATAAGGGATCAGTGATGAAAGCGATTTTCATAGTTTGCTTTTTAATAGATTTCTGGATGTGGATCAGTTTTCTCTAACTCCAGTGAGGCCGCCAATAATGCCAAACGCGCCACGACACCGTACATATAGAAACGATTCGGAGCAGCTGTGCCGGGCTTGGCACGCATATCCGGAACCGCATGTTGTTGAGCGAAGGCCAAGGGCACAAACTCCATCCCTGGCGCATTGAGATTCTCATCAACACCACGATCTTGATGAACACGGTAAAAACCACCAACCACGTAGCGGTCGATCATGTAGACCACCGGTTCAGCCACAGTCTCATCGATCTGCTCAAAGGTGTACACACCTTCTTGCACGATAAACTCACGCACTGCACGTCCATCTTTGACCACTGTCATCTTCGATTTCTGCTTAGCGTTGAGTTCGAGTACCTCACGCGAATCACGCACCGTCATAATACCCATGCCGCAAGTGCCAGCATTCGCTTTGACAATCACGAAAGGCTTTTCTTTGATGCCGTATTCTTTGTATTTTTTCTTGATCTTAGAAAGGATGGTATCAACCGTCGACATCAAGGCTTCGAGACCCGTGCCTTCATCAAAATTAACATCCGTCACTTTGGCATAAAACGGATTGATCATCCACGGATCAATCTCCACCATTTTGGCGAACTTCTTGACCACTTCATCATAACTAGCAAAGTGATTCGTCTTGCGTCGCATCGCCCAACCTGCGTGCAGTGGCGGCAGCAAAGTCTGTTCGTGAATATTTTCGAGAATGGTCGGAATCTTTTCGGACAAATCATTATTCAACAAAATCGTACAGGGATCGAAATTCTTCAATCCTAGACGGCGACCGTTAGCAGATCTTTGTAAAGGTTCGATGGTCAATTCACTTCCATCAGGCAGCGCGATATTACGTGCCTCCTTCATGTTTTCATCAAGACTTCCGAGACGGACATTCAATCCCGTTTGGCGATAGATTTGCATTTGTCGCGCAATGTTTTGCCAATACGCAGTACCGCAAGGACGCTCCTCAGGAATCACCAATAAATTGCGTGCATCAGGACAGTATTTTTCAATGGCCGCCATCGAAGCTTGTACTGCTAAGGGCAAGACCTCGGACGAAAGATGATTAAAACCGCCTGGGAATAAATTGGTATCGACGGGTGCCAACTTGAAGCCCGAGTTGCGCATGTCAACCGAACAATAAAATGGCGGAGTATGCTCCTGCCATTCGAGACGGAACCAACGCTCAATCGCGGGTGTCGCTTCCAAAATTTTCTTTTCAAACTCAAGCAAAGGACCGTTGAGCGCAGTCGCAAGATGCGGAACCATAATGAACTTAATCCACTTTCAATAATTTTTACTACGACGCGCAAACCGCGTCACAAACTCTACTTCTAAGGCACACAAACCCAGGGCAAATAGCGAAAAACTTCCTCATTGTAAGTGTTTTCCGTCGTTGACGTTTTTCGTCAGACTGACTTGCCCAATAAATCAAAGTGCTCAACCACTGGTGGCACCGCGAAATACGGGCCGACAATCGCGCGCCATGCAGTAAAAGCCTCCGATTGACGGAAGTCTATCGTGTGGTTTTCCAAGGTATCCCAAAAGATCATCAGCACGTAACGCTCTGGTGATTCAATCCCCTTGTTGACCTTAAAGCCACGATATCCCTTCGCATGGGCGATCACTTCATTCAGGCCTTTCAAGATTGCTTGATCAAACTCCGCTTGTTTGCCCGCCTGGATACGGATATCTGCTAATTCCAAAATCATGATGTTGTCCTTCTCATTGATGAATAATGCATACTTCGAAATCACACGGTTCTGTCACCCGCACGTTGAGTCCGCTACTGAGACTCTAGACCAGTTGGCGGTCACTCAATTCTTTTTTCAAATATGAATAAAAAACCGGCGCGGCGACGACACCTGGCAATCCGAACAAGGTCTCCATCACCAAGATCGCGGCCAACAATTCCCACGCTCGCGCATTGACCTGTGAGCCGATAATACGCGCATTGAGAAAATACTCGAGCTTATGAATCACGATCATAAAGCTCAGCGACACAACCGCCATTTGTAAAGAGTGAGAAAGACTGACGATGACAATCACCGTATTCGAAATAATATTGCCAATAACAGGAATCAAACCGGCAATAAAAGTAATCGCGATCATACTCTTCACTAATGGCAGATGAACCCCTGCCATCGGTAAAACCACTGCCAAAAATATCGCGGTAAAAATCGTATTGATGAATGAAATTCTCACCTGTGCGAACACAACACGGTGAAAAATCTCCGCCAAATTTTCTAATCGCTGAGACAGAGCGAGGGCGAATGGTCGCTTCGAATGCTCAGGGTTGGCGTCCTGCAAGGCAACCATACTCGCGATGATCATCCCGAGCAGAACATGGACAATGATATGGCCCGCCTCTTGCCCCAATACTTTCGCTTCACCAGCATGCTCACGAAGCGTATCAATCAGAATCCGTTTTAGTCCATCGACGTCTTCTGGAATTGCGCTGCTAATCCACATCGGTAACTGTTGGCGGGATGCTTCAACCATATCCGCCAGTTTCTGCATCAGTGTCTGCAAATTACCAGCGTCGCTACGGAAGAAAGCAATCAAGCCCCAAATGCCGACGCTAAGACTGACTATGACAAGACTTGATAAAAAACCCACGGCAATCAAACGTGCATACCGATTGCTGACCCGCCTCTGAATTGTCGGCACCAGTAATCGCACCAGAGAATACAACACCAGCCCAGAAAATAAGGCGACCAACAAACCCATCTTCAGTACCAAGAACAATGCGATGGCTGCTAAGAAGTAGGATGCCCACTCGGACTTACTTACATGCGCCTGAACCAGTTTACTGGTCGATTGATGCTTACTCATAAGCCCCTTTCATGAGCTAAAAATAATCGGCGAGTCGAACCGAGGGAGTTCTGCTTTGGTTCGAGGTGAGACAGCGAATATGTGGGCAACTCTGGATTTTGCCAGTGCAGATCATAACAGCGGCGAAAAATGAGGCACAAATTCCATTAAAAAAGACACAATAGCCCTTCTTCGGTTCGAAAAAATGTTGTTTTATAGTATGATCCTAAGACCTGCGAACGTAGCTTCTCACCAGAGCAAAGTCTGCCCGCAGTCGAAAAAATGGGCAGGCATCACGCTTCATATTTTCTACGAAATACCTACAACCTCTATTAATTCGCCTCGTACGCCTTTGGATCTATGAGAAAGTCATACAAGCAATACTATCTATTGGTTTGGATTTCTTTAATTCTGATCCTCGGTTTTGTTGCGGTCTTGGCGACCAGCTACTATGTCTCCAGAGAGACTCTTCAACGAGGTCTGTCTGAGAATGCATTACCGATCACTGGCGACAATATTTACTCCGAGATTCAAAAAGATATTTTGCGCCCCGTATTCGTGTCGGCGCAGATGGCCAATGATACATTTGTGCGTGACTGGGTCATCGATGGTGAGCAAGACATCGGCCAGATCTCTAAGTACCTCAAAGAAGTCAAACTAAAGAACAACGCTATCTCAAGTTTCTTCGTCAGCGATATCACCAAGAATTACTATTATCCAGACGGACTTTTAAAAGTCATCAAAGACAATGAGCCACGCGACCAATGGTTCTTCCGCGTTCGCAATCTCAAAGCGCAGTACGAGACCAATGTCGACCCCGACATGGCAAATCGCGACAATATGACCATCTTTACCAATTATCGTGTGGTCAACTATGAGGGCAAGTTCATTGGTGCGGTTGGGATAGGCTTGACCTTAGATACCATGAAGCATCTGATTGATAGCTACCAAACCCGCTTCAATCGCAGTATCTACTTCGTCGATAAAAAAGGGAATGTGGTGTTGAGTGGCAGTGCTTTCACGCATAAAAAGGCGAACATCGACAGCATCCCTGGCGTAAAAACACTGGCCAAACAAATTTTGGCCAGCAGCAAGAATGACTCCTTGCATCTTGAATACAGCACCGACACAGAAAATTATTACCTGAACTCACGCTACATTCCAGAACTTGGTTGGCATCTATTGGTGGAACAAAGTTTTGATGGTGAACTCAAGCCTTTGCACCGATTGCTGATGATGAATGCTGCGATTGGCTTAGGGATTACTTTGACTGTCATGCTCATCGTTTTGCTATCGATTCGTCGATACCAGAATCGAATTGAAAAATCGGCTGCCACGGATCCACTGACAAAACTGCTTAATCGACAGGCATTCGATTTCGTGTTTCAACAAGCAATACTCGATAGTGAACGTTCACGCCAACCTCTATGCGTAGCACTTCTGGACATTGATCACTTTAAAAAAATCAATGACAAGCACGGGCACTTAATCGGTGATCATGTATTGAAAGAGATTGCCGCAATTGCCAAGCGCTCTCTGAGGGAGAGTGATGTGATATGCCGTTGGGGCGGAGAAGAGTTCTTGCTACTTCTCAAGAACTGCTCTCTTGAGAAGGCAACTTCGATCGCTGAGAATCTGCGTGCGACCATCGCAGCGAATGATTTCTCACGCACCACGGACTTGGCTAAGGGACGATTGTCCCTCACGGTTAGCATGGGTGTAGCGGAATACAAGTCCAACGAATCCGAAGACAGCATGTTCGAACGTGCTGACGTCGCACTCTACCAAGCCAAAGAAGCAGGTCGCAACAGCGTCTATTTCTCGGAATAGTGAGTAACACATCGAAGTCGTGCGGAGGCGCTTTCTACAGAACCGGCCACGACTCCTTTGCTGCCTTGAGTGAAAGTTCTGGACTATTCTGCGCCACTGCGCTTGGCGATCTCAGTCGTGAGCGGCACGAAGCTTTTGTACAGTTCTGCGATGCTTCGATCCAAGGATAATAAATCGTTTTCTTGTCGCTGCACAGTTTCAAAATCACCGCGCTTAATAGGCCCCGTCAACGCTGCAGTGGTGCCAAGGCGAAAACAATTTTCTAAGGTCTTACTTGCTAATGGCTGTGCTAGCCGAGCTGCCAAATCTAGGTCGAGCCCCGCTGCCACATAACACTGCTGAGCGACATCGATTAATGTGACCAAATAATTGCTGGCAAAGACAGACGCCGCATGGTAACGAAGCTTATGTTCAGGCGATAATTCAAACACCCGCGCGCCTATCGCACCGAAAGCTGCGCTGAGGGTTTGAAGAGCAAGTTGGTCACCTTCGATACCGCACATGGTTCCATGAAAGTCCGACACGACTAACGCAGGATCCGCGAAACTTCGTACTGGATGAACCGAGGCGACGTGAGCACCGCACTCACGTAATGGCGCCAAGATGCTGGACGACTTCGATCCACTACAATGAAATACTATGCAGTCCGTCTCAACCAATGCATATTGGCGCAAGCGCGAGACTTGATGTTCTATTTCGTCATCAGGCACTGCCAACATGAAGACATCGGCCGCACTCAACTGCTCGATGGAGATCACTGGTTCGCCAGCACCAATAAAGGCACTCGACGACACAGCACTCTCGAGGCTTCTCGACATCACAGAAGTAATTTGGAAAACCTCAAGTTGATGAAACAGTTTTCCTAAACTGCGACCAACGCGGCCAGGACCAATGATAGAAAGGGTTCGCATACGCAAATCGTGACTCAAAACCGTATTCTAGACCGAGCCTAGGGACTATGTGACGCTTAATCCCACAACCTACTTGTAATTGTCTTCTACTGACTCAGTGATACGACAGTTCAATGATTTGTGCTTAGCGCGATTCCTTGATAATACGACCAGCGGACTTTTGAATTGGGCGTGCATTCATCGGATAGAGGCGACTGAAAATGCCGATTTGGTCGGCCGACACTTCCACCGTTTGTTTTAAGACTAACCAAAGCACACCTTCGCTGCACGGTGGTGTGGTGAGTGAGCCCATATAGGTGTAATAGTCACGCTTCGCCGGTAATAATTTGCTGACGTCGATATTACTCAAAGCCTTCACAGGGTCATTCTTTTCTAGAGGGAGATTATTCCATACCAATTGTATGACTTCTTGGTTTTGTCCAGCCTCGAGCAATACCGCCACCACCGCTAGTTTACCTTCACGGTCTTTATGGACTAAGTGCGCGACCATCTCAAATCCACGCCCATTAATCCGCTCCTCGGAGGGACGATGAAAATGAAACTGCAACAACTCATAAGTTTTGCCAGAGACACTGATGTAATTGCCAGCGCCAAGATTGACTTGTATCGTATGTCCATTGTCGACGACGCTAAACGACACTGGTTTGTAATCGAAATTAATAGTATCTAAATCGACTTTGATACCGTCACGTATATCGATTGGAGACTGACGCTCACCAAGATCACACTTAGCGTTTGCCGAATTCATCTTGCCCCACTGCATTGGGCCTGTTTCGCCCTCATAGCTCCAATGCGCAGCCTCATGGCCGGCCTCATTCTTCTTCGCTTTCGCTGTTCGCTCGGCAGTCCTAGGTGCTAAGGAATAGGGCCGCACGAGAGGTGGAGCACCCACCACACGTGGCCGAGTCTCTTTCTCTTTTCGAATGACCGCGAGCTTTTCAGCGATCTTCGCCGCCAGCTCATCCGCCGCTGCCGCTTCTTTCAAACGTGCGGCTTCCTCCGCTTTGGCATCTTTACTGGATTTAGCAGACTTACTCTCTTTGCTTTCTTTACCCTCTTTAGTTTCTTTGCTCGACTTGGACTCTTCCTTCGCCGACGCAGAAGCTTCTTCCTTGCTTGAAGCAGAGGCAGGCTTAATCGGTTTAGTAGGGGGATCATTGGCCCAAGCATTCGTTAACGTCATACTGGGCAACGTAAGCAAAAGAGCAAGAAATAGAGAAGACGCGCGCATAGTGGAAGCCTCATCGTGGGATAGCTTCTTTACGGCAATAATTGCAAAAAACTTGACCCCTAGTTTTATGCGGACTTTTCCAATCCTAACAAATGAATAAACTGACTATGCCTGCTCTAACGGTAGACCTTAGTTTTCGACAAGAGCCTTATTTGCAGATTCCAAGCGTGCCCAAACGCGCAGTTTGTACTCATCAGTCGCTCGACTCCATGCGGCGATCTCATCTAAAGTTCTACCGCAACCTAGGCAAAGTGAAGTTGCGGGCGAAATCTTACAGACCTTGGTGCACGGTGATAAAACTGCGCCGGTATCCTTGCAGCGATTTTGTAGCATCATACATCTTGTCCTTCGTTCATCATTCCTGCAAACGAGTTCTGCAGGAAAGCGCACCCCGCTTCACCCGCAAGGTAACCAGTCGCCAAGCAGGCGCTCAACAAATAGCCTCCAGTTGGGGCCTCCCAGTCCAACATTTCACCAGCACAATAGACCGAAGGGAAATGTTTCATCATTAAATCTGAATCGAGCTCCGAAAAGCACAAGCCACCTGCACTACTAATCGCCTCGTCAATCGGTCGTGCTCGGTCAAGGATGAGTGGCAAACGTTTGATCGTGCTTGCAAGCACCTCCACATCTTGCATTTGATCTTTCTCGAGAGCTTCATACAACAAGCCAATATGCACTGGATGTAAGCTTAATTTCGAACGAAGAAAGGATGACCAAGATCTTGCGCCGCGGCCACTATTCAGTTCAGAGAGAATTCTTTCTTCACTACGATCAGGCGTCAAATCTAGTTCGATCGTGGCTTTTCCATCGCGTTCGATCAAATCGCGAATGTCCGCGGAGAAGGCATAGATCAAACTGCCTTCGACACCATGTTCGCTCACGACAAACTGTCCGATCCGATACTCATCATGTTCTTTGACAGTCCGAATCTGAAGGCCGACTTTAGTTAAAGGACTACCGCTAAACTTGCTTGAAAAATGCTCGCTCCACTTACACTCAAAACCGCAATTGCTTGGTTTAAACGGGTGTAATGTGATTTGGCTACGATCAAAATAGTCAAACCAACGCCCATCCGATCCTAAACGAGCCCAACTAGCGCCTCCCAATGCAAGCACAGCAATCGCGGCCTCTTTTTCTATTTCGCCATCGGCCGTCTGAAAACGATAAGTGCGATATTGCGAGAATCCTAGCCAGCGATGGCGCATAAAGAATCGCACACCAGATTGGCGCAAGCGATGTAACCAAGCACGTAAGAGTGGTGCCGCTTTCATATCGGTAGGGAATACACGTCCTGAACTGCCGACGAAGGTTTCAACACCTAACCCCTGAGCCCAATCGCGAATGGCGGCTGGTGGAAATAGCTTAAGTGCTCTCTCTAACGAGGGGGAGGCATGGCCGAATCGCCCAAGAAAGGACTCAAGATTTTCAGCATGAGTCAAATTCATTCCACTCTTACCTGCTAGAAGAAATTTCCTTCCTGCAGAGGGCATGGCATCGAATACTTCAACATCAAATCCGCCCAGCGCGAGGCGCTCTGCTGCCATAAGTCCAGCAGGTCCTGCTCCTATTACGATGGCAAGTGGTTTATTGGGCATAAATTTGGAAGTGGATGATGGTACAAGCTAGGTTTGCAAAAATGTGCTCGAAGTCAACGCGTTCGCCATTATAGCTGAGCGTCATTGAGGACTCATTGGTCGCGAGCGTGCGATGCTGCACTGAGCGAAGTGCTCATTCCTGATGCTTTTCTAAAACGATTCACTACAAACTCGCGATTAGCCAAATTACGCTCACGCTAAACTCACACAAGAGGCTCAATAAGATCAGCGCCCCCAAAGCAAAAAGCCTCAAGTTCGAAGGAACTTGAGGCTTTTCAGGATAAGAGCCTGACGATGACCTACTTTCACACTGGTTGCAGCACTATCATCGGCGCAAAGTCGTTTCACGGTCCTGTTCGGGATGGGAAGGTGTGGGACCAACTTGCTATAGTCATCAGGCATAACTTGTTGATTTGCTGTGGTTCACGTTGACTTGTGAATCGCAACAAATCCAATTGGGAAGAAGTAGCGTTGGATAGTTCCAACGTTGTAAGTCGTGTTCTTGTTGGGCTTTCCAGCCCAACCTACACTTCATAATCGGTTGTGATTGACCAAACTATTTGGCAAACACTTTGTAATACTTGTCGTAGTTATCTATAACTGACCAAAGTTATAGGGACAAGCCGTACGGGCAATTAGTACTGGTTAGCTTAATGCATTACTGCACTTCCACACCCAGCCTATCAACGTCCTGGTCTCGAACGACCCTTCAAGGAGCTTAAAGCTCCGGGATATCTCATCTTAAGGCGAGTTTCCCGCTTAGATGCTTTCAGCGGTTATCTCTTCCGAACATAGCTACCCGGCAATGCCATTGGCATGACAACCGGTACACCAGAGGTTCGTCCACTCCGGTCCTCTCGTACTAGGAGCAGCCCCCTTCAAATATCCAACGCCCACGGCAGATAGGGACCAAACTGTCTCACGACGTTTTAAACCCAGCTCACGTACCACTTTAAATGGCGAACAGCCATACCCTTGGGACCGGCTACAGCCCCAGGATGTGATGAGCCGACATCGAGGTGCCAAACTCCCCCGTCGATATGAACTCTTGGGAGGAATCAGCCTGTTATCCCCAGAGTACCTTTTATCCGTTGAGCGATGGCCCTTCCATACAGAACCACCGGATCACTATGTCCTACTTTCGTACCTGCTCGACTTGTCAGTCTCGCAGTTAAGCACGCTTATGCCATTGCACTATTAGCACGATGTCCGACCGTACCTAGCGTACCTTCGAACTCCTCCGTTACACTTTGGGAGGAGACCGCCCCAGTCAAACTGCCTACCATGCACTGTCCCCGACCCGGATAACGGGACAAGGTTAGAACCTCAAACAAACCAGGGTGGTATTTCAAGGATGGCTCCACGAGAACTGGCGTCCCCGCTTCAAAGCCTCCCACCTATCCTACACAGATTGGTTCAAAGTCCAATGCAAAGCTACAGTAAAGGTTCATGGGGTCTTTCCGTCTAGCCGCGGGTAGATTGCATCATCACAAACACTTCAACTTCGCTGAGTCTCGGGAGGAGACAGTGTGGCCATCATTACGCCATTCGTGCAGGTCGGAACTTACCCGACAAGGAATTTCGCTACCTTAGGACCGTTATAGTTACGGCCGCCGTTTACTGGGACTTCAATCAAGAGCTTGCACCCCATCATTTAATCTTCCAGCACCGGGCAGGCGTCACACCCTATACGTCCACTTTCGTGTTTGCAGAGTGCTGTGTTTTTATTAAACAGTTGCAGCCACCAGTTTATTGCAACCCTTTCACCCTTCCAGCGCAGGCTGGTCAAGCTACAAGGGCGTACCTTATCCCGAAGTTACGGTACCAATTTGCCGAGTTCCTTCTCCCGAGTTCTCTCAAGCGCCTTAGAATACTCATCTCGCCCACCTGTGTCGGTTTGCGGTACGGTCTCGTATGACTGAAGCTTAGAGGCTTTTCTTGGAACCACTTCCGATTGCTTCGACACCTAAGTGTCTCGTCTCAACCCCTTGAATTATGTGCCCGGATTTGCCTAAGCACCTTCTACAAGTCAAGAACAGGCTCTTCCAACCGCCTGACAACCTTCCGCGATCCGTCCCCCCATCGCATCATACGACGGTGCAGGAATATTAACCTGCTTCCCATCAGCTACGCATCTCTGCCTCGCCTTAGGGGCCGACTCACCCTGCTCCGATGAACGTTGAACAGGAAACCTTGGGCTTACGGCGAGGAGGCTTTTCACCTCCTTTATCGCTACTCATGTCAGCATTCGCACTTCTGATACCTCCAGCATCCGTTACCAGACACCTTCGCAGGCTTACAGAACGCTCTCCTACCATATCCTTACGGATATCCGCAGCTTCGGTGTACAGCTTAGCCCCGTTACATCTTCCGCGCAGGACGACTCGATCAGTGAGCTATTACGCTTTCTTTAAAGGGTGGCTGCTTCTAAGCCAACCTCCTGACTGTTTTAGCCTTCCCACTTCGTTTTCCACTTAGCTGTACTTTGGGACCTTAGCTGGCGGTCTGGGTTGTTTCCCTCTTGACACCGGACGTTAGCACCCGATGTCTGTCTCCCAAGCTCGCACTCAACGGTATTCGGAGTTTGCAATGGTTTGGTAAGTCGCGATGACCCCCTAGCCATAACAGTGCTCTACCCCCGTTGGTGATACTTGAGGCACTACCTAAATAGTTTTCGGAGAGAACCAGCTATTTCCAGATTTGTTTAGCCTTTCACCCCTACCCACAGCTCATCCCCTAATTTTTCAACATTAGTGGGTTCGGTCCTCCAGTGCGTGTTACCGCACCTTCAACCTGGCCATGGGTAGATCATCTGGTTTCGGGTCTACACCCAGCGACTGTCGCCCTATTCGGACTCGATTTCTCTGCGCCTTCCCTATGCGGTTAAGCTCGCCACTGAATGTAAGTCGCTGACCCATTATACAAAAGGTACGCCGTCACCCCTTTCGAGGCTCCGACTGTTTGTATGCACACGGTTTCAGGTTCTATTTCACTCCCCTCCCGGGGTTCTTTTCGCCTTTCCCTCACGGTACTGGTTCACTATCGGTCGATATCGAGTATTTAGCCTTGGAGGATGGTCCCCCCATATTCAGACAGGATTTCACGTGTCCCGCCCTACTTCTTGCAAACCTAGTACCACTACGATCATTTCCTATACGGGACTATCACCCTCTATGGTCAGCGTTTCCAAGCTGTTCTAGTATGAAAGTAGTTATCATTTGCGGCTCTTCCCATTTCGCTCGCCACTACTTTGGGAATCTCGGTTGATTTCTTTTCCTGTAGCTACTTAGATGTTTCAGTTCGCCACGTTCGCTTCGTTATCCTATGTATTCAGATAACGATGACCTTACGGCCGGGTTTCCCCATTCGGAAATCTGCGGATCACGGTGTGTTTGCTCACTCCCCGCAGCTTATCGCAAGCTACTACGTCCTTCATCGCCTGATATCGCCAAGGCATCCACCATGTGCACTTAGTCACTTGTCCCTATAACTTTGATCTCTATTCCTAGAGCCGTTATAGTTCTTTACTACTATATGAGTATTACTTTAGCGTTGCCGTAGCTCAAGTGAGTTTTATTCTTCGCCAATTGCTTGACGACGACTTGGATCACTTTTACTACTTTGTTTGTTCGATACAATCACAACCCTTCCATAAATTTGTTCACGATGTCTCATGAACTCCTCTACGAAATAAATTTTGATTATTTCTTACTTTACTTCTTCTCAATTGTTAAAGAACGGTACTACTTTATTACTTTGCTTTCGCTTTGAAAGAACAAATCTCAATAGCGCTCGCGCTACTCACATTTGTTATTTCGATCTTACGATCTCGGCATTTCTGCGATTTGGTAGGGCTGGTTGGGCTCGAACCAACGACCCCCGCGTTATCAACACGGTGCTCTAACCAGCTGAGCTACAGCCCCAGTCATTGGTGGAGGTTACCGGGCTCGAACCGATCACCCCCTGCTTGCAAAGCAGGTGCTCTACCAGATGAGCTAAACCCCCATTCGTATTACTACTTAACCGGGCAAATCTCGAACCATTCACTGATCTCATCTCAGCAAACAGTACTGCGTTCTTTTACATTAACAGTCAATAAGTGTGGACACTTAACATTCAAGCGCACTCTAGAAAGGAGGTGATCCAGCCGCACCTTCCGATACGGCTACCTTGTTACGACTTCACCCCAGTCACGAACCCCGCCGTGGTAAGCGCCCTCCTTACGGTTAAGCTACCTACTTCTGGCGAAACCCGCTCCCATGGTGTGACGGGCGGTGTGTACAAGACCCGGGAACGTATTCACCGCGACATGCTGATCCGCGATTACTAGCGATTCCAACTTCATGTAGTCGAGTTGCAGACTACAATCCGGACTACGATACACTTTCTGGGATTAGCTCCACCTCGCGGTTTGGCAGCCCTCTGTATGTACCATTGTATGACGTGTGAAGCCCTACCCATAAGGGCCATGAGGACTTGACGTCATCCCCACCTTCCTCCGGTTTGTCACCGGCAGTCTCATTAGAGTGCTCAACTTAATGTAGCAACTAATGACAAGGGTTGCGCTCGTTGCGGGACTTAACCCAACATCTCACGACACGAGCTGACGACAGCCATGCAGCACCTGTGTGCAGGTTCTCTTGCGAGCACTCCCAAATCTCTTCAGGATTCCTGCCATGTCAAGGGTAGGTAAGGTTTTTCGCGTTGCATCGAATTAATCCACATCATCCACCGCTTGTGCGGGTCCCCGTCAATTCCTTTGAGTTTTAATCTTGCGACCGTACTCCCCAGGCGGTCTACTTCACGCGTTAGCTGCGTTACCAAGACAATTAAGTCCCGACAACTAGTAGACATCGTTTAGGGCGTGGACTACCAGGGTATCTAATCCTGTTTGCTCCCCACGCTTTCGTGCATGAGCGTCAGTGTTATCCCAGGGGGCTGCCTTCGCCATCGGTATTCCTCCACATCTCTACGCATTTCACTGCTACACGTGGAATTCTACCCCCCTCTGACACACTCTAGCCTTACAGTCACAAAGGCAGTTCCCAGGTTGAGCCCGGGGATTTCACCTCTGTCTTATAAAACCGCCTGCGCACGCTTTACGCCCAGTAATTCCGATTAACGCTTGCACCCTACGTATTACCGCGGCTGCTGGCACGTAGTTAGCCGGTGCTTATTCTTCAGGTACCGTCATTAGCAAATCATATTAGGATTCACCGTTTCTTCCCTGACAAAAGAGCTTTACAACCCGAAGGCCTTCTTCACTCACGCGGCATTGCTGGATCAGGGTTGCCCCCATTGTCCAAAATTCCCCACTGCTGCCTCCCGTAGGAGTCTGGACCGTGTCTCAGTTCCAGTGTGGCTGGTCGTCCTCTCAGACCAGCTACTGATCGTCGCCTTGGTGAGCTCTTACCTCACCAACTAGCTAATCAGATATCGGCCACTCTTATAGCACGAGGTCCTAAGATCCCCCGCTTTCCTCCTCAGAGCGTATGCGGTATTAGCTATCCTTTCGGATAGTTATCCCCCACTACAAGGTATGTTCCGATATATTACTCACCCGTTCGCCACTCGCCACCAGGTGCAAGCACCCGTGCTGCCGTTCGACTTGCATGTGTAAGGCATGCCGCCAGCGTTCAATCTGAGCCAGGATCAAACTCTTCAGTTCAATCTCTGTTTTTAGCATTTCTGCTTCCGTCGTTAGACGGTGTCGCTCACTCAAAATACTGACAGTTCGATTTCTATTTCTAGAAACCGTCTTGCTTTGTTATTTCTTGTGAACATTTGATATATTTTAAGTTTCCTAACCGCCTAAGCAGTTAGTCGCTATCACTATCAAGTGCCCACATTTATTGACTGTTAATTGTTAAAGATCTGGCCTGCTACGCTCACTACTCGGTCTTTCAACTTCAGTTTTTGCGTTTTGCTTCGAATCGTTTTGTTCGTCAGCAGCAGAGAAACGAGATTATGCAGCCTTTCTAACTTCTCGTCAAGCACCCTGTTCGAATTATTTCAGGAAGGTTACCGCTCGATTTACAAAAAGCCCAAGCACCTGAAGGGCGCCTGGGCTTTTTTAAAATAGCTTGAGGCTGATTTACGGCTTTACTGGCTCAGATACATCCGCTGACCGCAACAATGATTGAACAGCCCGCTCGAACAACGGCTCGGCCTCCAAGAACTTCACCCTGCCGTGGGCGATCATACGGCGGAACATTCGCACGCTAACCATAGATGGTTGCTCTTGCCCCTCTAGACTGAGGACCAAAGTCGTAAGGGCTGGATCAACCCAGTTCAATTTGCCTTGACTTGGTTCACCACCAAGATTAATTTCGACGGAAACGCCTGTCTTCAATTGTTCCAAAACTAAGTCGACAGTATGATCACCGCTATTTTCGACTGCATTCGCTGCTTCAATCGGTTGCTGCTCTTCATACACACGATCAAGCATTTGCACTTGCGCATCCAATTGCTGAATCGCGTCATCCAAAAACTTTTTAACGCCAGACGCTTCGGCTTCAGCATCCAATGGCGCGTAATCCTCCAAGTCTGGGTCGATGAAGAACTGCTCAAAGTGCTGATGAATCGACGACAACGAAGGATGTTTGCTAATGGTTGCGGATGGGTTTAATCGCATTGCTTTCGTATGCGCATCAACCAACCAATTCAATAGGCGCTCTTGTTGTGCAACATCCCAGTTGATACTCTTTACGCCTTCTTTGATCGTATTCAGGATAATAGGCAGCAGCGCCAGCAATTGCATGCGTTCATCTTCGTTTTGCTTAGGAACGATGCTCCACAACAAATCGGGGATCAACAAACGATATCGATGGGCCCGCTTCGAATCTTCAGCGTCGGCCAACTCTAAGGCATAGACCCATACGTTCTCAAAGAAATGCTGCAAGAATGGATCAATCGTAAGACCAAGCAATGCCTCGTGGATCTGCGCCGAGATATGAGCAAAGCGCAAAGTTCGATTCCGGGCACGCTCAGCACCATCAACAGCGTCTTCGGTGCGCTTATCAATTGCACGCAATTCTTTCGCGATAAACGCGTCGAACTCGTCGAGCATGCGAGAAAAGAGTTGCTGCGGATCTTCACTTTCATCCTGCAACAACGTCTCGACAATACGGCAAATCTCTTTAGTAATTTCCGCGCCAGTCGGATCAATTTGCTTGAGTCCGAGAGAGATCGAACCAATACGATTGACCAAGAGGCGGGCAGGATGGCCTTTTTGCGTGAGGAGCGTGTTATCTTTCAGCGCGACCTTCAACACTAAGAACTGGAGACGACCAAGTTGGGCTCGAATCTCCGCAGGAACTTGCGTGTCACGTAAGATAAACTCGAACAACATCGCCACAATATCGATGGTCATCTGCTCATCGACATTTGATGTCAACTCGTTGAGTGCGCGGCGTTGCTCTAAAATCAGATTACGAAGACCGCCAGTGCCGTCATACATTTCGGCGCCACTGGGCGTGAAACTTCGTTGGAAACGATGTAGAGATTGTGGCAGGGTCGACATCGCAGATACTGAAGATCCGGATCCACCATCTTCGGAACCAACAGGACCAGCACTCGAACCACCGCCTGCACTTCCTCCACTGACTGATTCTCCACCAGCCCATCCACCTGAACTGGCGCCCGAGCTTCCTACTGGCGCTCCACTAGCCCCAGACATACCAACGTCGGCAGCCACTTGACCGCCATCCGACTGTCCCGACATTGCGGCACCACCAGATGTTCCAACCGGCCCCTGTCCAAAAAATTTCTTCAGCGTCTCGCCGACTGCCTCGCCTTTTCTCAGCCACGAAAAAGGCCCTGGCATCGGTTCTGGCATCGGTGCCGCGGGCGCCATCATGCGCTGGTCAGGATCGAAATGGACTCCTTCTTGCGCGGCTGCTGGAACCTCGGCGCCGCCGCTTGCGGAGCTTTCCTGTGGCATGCCGCCACGGCTCACCAAATTACTCGCCCGACTCATTGCGGAGCTAAAAAACTGCTCAATTTGACTTACACGCTGTCGGATCGGGTTAGCTGGTGCCGACGCTGCAGGACCTGTCGAGGTTGCAGAAGTTGGGTTAGGCGCCCCAGGCACATCAGCAGCGGCTTCATCCTCTGGCATTACATCATCATGCGGTAGGCCACCAGATGCAGAGGTTGGTGACTTTCTGATTTTGAGTTGCAACTGAGCGGCAATGCCGTTCTTCGCCAAGTAATTATTGACTGCCGAATAGATGTTCGGCACGAAGGTGGTGAAATTTTGTGAAAGTCGCTCAATCAGGATATCGACGACGGTAGGATTCAGTCCTTGCCCTTCGATACTTGAAGAAATACATTTCGAAAACAAGTAGGGGCGAAATGGATTTTCCCGCTCATTGGTCACTTCTTGTTCAAAAATTAAAGCGATTCGAATATTCAAATCACGCAACTGCTCTTCAGCCTCGCGACGAAAGCGGTTGGTAATTTCTTCCAAGCGTAAGCCGCCCTCAAATGTGGTCGGGTCGATGAGGGTCAAACTATCGGTATTAAAGTTCGCCGATGGGCGATAGGTGCTGTAGGTTGTCTTAAAACTGCGTGCCAACAACTGCTCCATCGTGAGCGTCATATGCTCAATGATCTTGGCGCCTTGATCGACCAAGACAGCCCTCGCATCTAAGAGCCGACCTTGCTCAAGAGATGAAAATGTCTCATCCGCCTTCTGAAAGCAGTCCTCAATCGCACGAGGAATCGTGCGCTGCATTGATTCTACAAAACCGCGCATAAATTCAGCGCGCGCGGTTGTTAGCAAAGCATTTTGATCCATACTTCCTCAAACGTCGAGTCTAGTCGACCATCATCTCTAGACTATCTGCATATATGATTAACCCAACCGTCCAAGCGTCACGCGGTTTTCTTTTTCCGTGTGCTCGGTTTCTTCACGACTTCTGCGGCTCCATCCGCTTCCTTCGTCTTGGTCGCTTTGGCTGCGGCCGTTTTGCTGGCTGGCTTAGCCTTACGTTCTTCGAACTCAAAACTCGTCTTACCATCCTTGCCACGCACCAAGAAAGCCTTAAATGGTCGGCGTGTTCGCTGTGAAATAAAGCCAGGCAACAAATCGGTTTTACCTTCGACCAATAGTTTGCGCATTTGTTCAGGCACAATTTCTTGCTGCAGAATTATGCGACCACTGCGGAAGTCGCAGGCTTTAGGTTTCTGAACGCTCTTTTCGCAAACATAAGCCAAGCCTAGCTCGTACACATTCGAACCACATTTCGGGCAACTACCAAGTGAGACAGCCTGTGAAAAGTCTTGCTCTTCGCTTTCTTCACCCTCGTCTTGGTTTTGGCCGAAATCAAATTCAAGCTTGAGGTTATTAATATCCTCATCTCGTACAATTTTCAAAATCGCGGCAAATGGGCGTCCCATTTTCGAACGGAACCCCTGTAACGGCCCAATTTCACGATTTCTTAAGAGCTCTTCAACTTCATTCACTTCAAATTGTCGACTGCCTGGCGTCTTACTAATTGAGAACTCACATTTGGTACAAGCAAAGCGACGATAGTTTTCTTTCACGACGCCACCGCAATTTGGGCAAGGCGTGTGTAGAGTCGCGTAATCACCTGGGATGGTATCGTTATCAAACTCTTTAGCGCGCTTCACGATAACTTGTGTCATCTGCGCGATTTCTCGCATAAATTCGTCGCGAGTAATTTTGCCGCGCTCCATTTGTGCGAGTTTGTTTTCCCATTCACCAGTCAATTCCGGCGAAGTTAATTCGTCGACACCCAAACCACGCAATAAGGTCATCAACTGAAAAGCCTTCGCGGTCGGAATTAATTCACGTCCCTCGCGCAGCAAATACTTCTCGAATAGCAAACCTTCAATGATGGCTGCGCGTGTTGCTGGCGTCCCCAAGCCTTTGCCAGCCATCGCTTCACGCAATTCTTCGTCGTCGATCAGCTTGCCAGCACCTTCCATCGCCGACAGCAAAGTCGCTTCTGAATAGCGTGCGGGTGGTTTCGTGACCAGACCGTTTGCAGTCAATTTATCGGTTTTTACTTTCTCGCCTTTTGCTACGGCGACCAAGTTGCCTTTATTTTCTGGATCGGAGTCATCTTGCGCTTCCTTGCCATAGATGGCCAGCCAGCCTGGGTTACTGAGAACTTTACCTTCTGTCTTAAATTGATGGCCAGACACTTCCGTGATGCGCGTGGTCACCAAGTATTCCGCAGCCGGGAAGAAGACGGCCATGAAGCGACGCGTCACGAGGTCGTACAGCTTTTGTTCTGGTTCTGAGAGATTCTTTGGAATCAAACCAGTAGGAATGATCGCAAAGTGATCACTGATTTTAGCGTTATCAAAAATACGCTTATTTGGTTTTACCCAATTGTTATTGAGAATCTTCGCTGCAAATTGTTGGAAATTATTGATCTCACTGATTTTGCTCAGCGTATCTTTCACCGAATTGAGATAGTCCTCAGGCAAATGACGCGAGTCAGTACGTGGATAAGTTAAAACTTTATGCTTCTCGTATAAAGCCTGTGCCAAAGCCAACGTATTCTTTGCTGAGAAACCGAACTTGGAGTTTGCTTCGCGTTGTAAGCTAGTCAGGTCAAACAATGCCGGAGCGATCTGGGTGGCTGGCTTCGACTCCTCAGTCACATTGCCTTGCTTGCCACGACAGGCGGCCACGATCGACTCCGCTGCAGCCTTACTCCACAAGCGTTCTGGTTTGCGTTCAAGATCGTTCTCGTCTTTCTTGAAGTTGTGGTCAAGCCATCGTCCCTCATAAATACCGGCAGCGCAGACAAACTCGGCGCGCACTTCCCAATAATCACGCGGGATAAAACTCTTAATCTTTTCTTCGCGCTCAACCACAATCGACAGCGTTGGTGTTTGCACTCGACCAACCGTAGTCAGATAAAAACCGCCTTCTTTCGAATTGAAAGCGGTCATCGCGCGCGTGCCATTGATGCCGATTAACCAATCAGCCTCTGAGCGGCAGCGCGCAGCATCGGCTAAAGGTCGCATTTCTTCGTCAGTACGTAATTTCTTGAAGCCTGCTCGAATCGCGTCTGCAGTCATCGACTGCAACCACAATCGTTGCACCGGCTGCTTTGCTTTCGCGTGTTGTGCAATCAAGCGAAAGATCAATTCCCCCTCACGGCCCGCGTCACATGCATTGATCAAGCCAGTGACATCCTTACGCTTGATCAGTTTATTGAGTACCTTCAAGCGAGCTTCTGTTTTCGCGATCGGGTTCAAAGCGAAATGAGGAGGAATCATGGGAAGATGGGCGAAAGTCCACTTACCACGCTTCACATCGTATTCTTCTGGGACTGCGATTTCCAACAAGTGACCCACAGCTGATGACAACACAAACTCATCCGACTCAAAGTAGTCTTCGTGTTTCGTGAAGCCCCCCAAGGTTTTGGCGATGTCGTTGGCCACCGAGGGTTTTTCGGCAATGATGAGGGTTTTAGTCATAGTGAATTCAAGTTTTTAGATTCTTATTTATAAGCTTCGAGCCCAGTCTCTCCGCACACTATTAGAAAATGTCCAACAATGCTCGGGCAGCAAACGATCCGCATTCATAGACAGATCGCTACAACTATCGTCAGTTATATTGCAAAAACCGTACCAAAAAGGCGCAATTCAAGGCGCCATGTAAGGAAAAAAGCTATATATCAGCGGGGAATAATAAACGGAATGAATGTTGAACTGCAATAGAGCTGGAAAATTTGCCACAAATAAACAAGGCAATTCAAGGCTCCGGGGACTGAATTATTAAAACAGCAAAATTATTCTTTTGCCATAAAAACCTAGTGCAACTGAGCCTGAGGAGACTCCTCGAAGGCCAATTTGTACAACTGCCCCTGATCAAAATTTTGCGACCATAGAAGCATTAGAAGTAATGCTCTGAAATTCTCTGCTGAAATTGGTACTTCACCAAACGCGAATGCTTGCTCGATGATCAACTCACGCTGTTCAAAGCTAATAATCCCCGAGCCAAACAAGCTTGCAATTCGAGCAATGACGTCGCTTCCCAATAATTCTTGTTCTTGTTGAGTATAGATGCGGAAAAAGTGTGCAGAGGGCGTTGCGATCTCAACAAGGTCCGCGGCTTCCAAAGTCTTAAGCTCCATCAGACAATCTAAGGCGAGCACAATTTCGTGCTCACCAAAACCCAGATCCGCGAGTCGTTGTGCCAAAACGAGGGAATCAGGAATAGCACGAGGATGATGAAAGGTATTAAAAAGATAAACAAAAATCGGAAGCATGAAATACGAATGAATAAGCCAAAAACCGCTGAGGCGTCCATTTTAGCTTAGGAAAGGATAATAGACGAAAGCTTGCTAGATTATCAGTGTGCTGTTTATCGCATACGACGAACCGATCCGCCCGCCATCATTTCAATCTGCCCTTGCAGCTCCAGCTCGAATAACTGAGCACTCAGATTGGCAGAATCAAGACCGGAGCGTGTCAGCAACACGTCGAAAGCAACCGGATCATGGCCCATCGCCATAAGCAGTGGGCTTTCTTCGACGACTTTATCCAAACCACTTTGTAATCTTGCCCCTCCCTGTATCCACGCGTACTCCTCATTGATATCGCTGGCGCTATCAACCAATTTAGCGCCCTGCTTGATCAATACATGACATCCCTTGGCGAGAGGCGAATGAATCGACCCGGGAATCGCAAACACATCTCGACCTTGCTCGGCCGCCATACGAGCAGTGATGAGCGAGCCGGATTTCTCGGCTGCCTCAACCACTAAAACGCCTTTCGATAATCCCGAAATAATTCGATTGCGTCGTGGAAAATTAGAGGAAATCGCAGCCGTTCCCAGAGGATATTCACTCACGATGCAGCCATGCTGAACAATCCGGTGTGCCAATTCACGATGGCGTGCAGGATAGACTATGTCAATGCCAGTACCGATTACTGCGATGGTGCCGCCTTCTCCCTCCAAGCCTCCGCGATGAGCCGCTGCATCGATCCCCGCGGCTAAACCAGAACTGATGCACCATCCACTTGCGCTCAACTCTTTCGCAAATGCATGTGCGTGCTCCACACCTTGATGAGTTGCATTTCGACTTCCCACAATGGCGATGCTTGGTCGCGTCAAGGCCTCGATCTGGCCTTTGACATACAAGATCAACGGTGGGTCTGGGATTTCTAGAAGCTGACTCGGATATTCAGGATGCCCTAAAAAGATGAGATGAGCGTCATCATTGCCTAGCCACACCTCGGTTCGGGCGATGCAATCCTGAGTTTGCTTACTCGGAGGTGCTTGAAGCGCTTCGGCGATCTTTTGAGGAACGCAACTTAGTAAATTCTCATGCGATGCACGCAGCACATCGGCCGGACTTCCGAAACGAGTCAGTAGTCGTCTGGCGGTCTCATTTCCTACGCCTGGAAGTAGCATTAAGAATAGCCAATTTTGCCACTCAATAGACGAGACAAAACGTGATGTCATTGGACTAGGGATCAACGCTCTGGGGATTGGACTTGGTCGCCTACATTGACGGTTTCAGAAACTTCCATCACCAAGCCATAGGAAATGTTCTTGAAAACTCTGAATATGAACAATTTACCGTAGGTTTCATCCGGCAAACGAATCGGCTTTTTATCGTTAGTGCGGTCTTGAATAATCTTGCCATAGCGCGCCAATTCCAATACGGAACCCACGTCGAGGCCAGCCTGAGAGCCACGATTTATGCTAACAATATTATTTTGACCAGCAACACTCACGCCACCATAGACGCCAACGATACGGGCTTTGACATCACGTTCAGGACGATGTGGAACGTAGTTGATAATTGGCGTCGGAGGAATCGCAACCAAACGATCACCGATTCCCATTTCCTCTTTAGAGGCTGTTACATAGAACGTATCAACACCGTCTTCTGTTTTAGCTTTTTTGTCTAACTTCACGGCACCAACATACATCGCTTCATAGCCGATGATCTCGCGTGTATCTGGATCCTTCAACGCGGTGCCCGGACGAAATACCTGAAAAATCTTATTATCTTTAAGGTCGCCGCGCACATACAGTTTGTCGCCTTTCGCCATGTACACACGCCCCTCTTGTGTGGCGACAATACGTGGCGCATTCGCAAACTCATCTTTCTCAATGATCAATGGCTGAGACAAATAAGGTTCGATTAAGTTATTGGGAATCGCAGGAATCGCATTACCTTCATCGGCACCGAGAGTGCGCGTCTGTGGCTGCAACTTAGTGATACCTGTGGCTCCCTCAACCAAAGGCGTTCCTAGTCGTAAGCGCCCATTCACTCGATCAAAATACACAATTTGCTTTGGATAAATCCAGTGCGGATTACGAATTTCATCCTTATTCATGCCCCATACTTCAGGCCAGCACCATGGATTTTGCAGGAATTTTCCAGAGATACCCCACAGCGTATCGCCCTTAACAACCACGTGCTTGTCAGGTGCATCGGGCAAAAAGTTGCACTTACTGCTGAGTGACGCAGGAGCTGTACGCGCTGCTTCCTGTCCGAATGCTGGCGCACTCAGCGCAAGTGGGAAGGCCAAAGCGAAGGCGATTGTGCTAAACTTTTTCATGAAAATTTTCCGATGCATAAAACAGATTCCCGAGTAAGCTCGCCAATTTGAAGAACACTTGCCGCAGAACAAAAGGATTTGCGCGACATCCTCCCTTGGCAAACTTACCAATTTGAATCAAATTCTGCCCATAAATCCTTGAACTAGCAAGAGAAACCGCACCGCGGCCCCCTTTGCTTGTTGTGAAAAGTCTTATGTCTATACTCAATATTCTGCGTTACCCCGATCCGCGCCTGCATAAAGTGGCGAAACCTGTCACCGTTTTTGATGACAATCTGAAAAAATTGGTCGCCGATATGGCGGAAACCATGTATGACGCACCAGGCGTTGGCCTAGCAGCATCACAGGTTGACGTGCATGAGCAACTGGTCGTCATCGATGTGTCTGAAACCAATGATCAGCTTCAAGTCTTTATCAATCCGGAAATTATTTGGTCCAGCGCAGAAAATAAAGTCTACGACGAAGGCTGCCTGTCTGTACCAGGTATCTACGACGACGTTGAACGTCCTGCGGAAGTAAAGGTCAGAGCACTCGACATCAACGGCCAGCCTTTCGAGATCCATGCCGATGGCCTGCTCGCCGTCTGTATCCAACATGAAATGGATCACTTAAAAGGCAAAGTGTTTGTGGAATACCTATCGCCATTGAAACGCAATCGCATTAAGACGAAATTGCAAAAAGAAGAACGCGAAATGAGCAAGAAGGCTGTCCGCCGATGAAAGTCATTTTCGCTGGAACACCTGAATTTGCCGCAACTGCCTTGGAAGCCATCATCGCCGCAGGCTTCGAAGTGCCTTTGGTACTTACCCAACCAGATCGCCCAGCCGGACGTGGCATGCAATTGCACGCTTCCGCCGTCAAGCAAGTTGCACTGAAACACCACATCGCAGTAGCACAACCGATTTCGCTGCGGCTCGATGGAAAATATCCTGAGATCGCACAAGAAGCACACGATCTCTTGCGCAACACCGAGCACGATGTGATGGTGGTGGCGGCCTACGGATTAATTTTGCCGCTATCGGTGTTGTCGATCCCTCGCTTAGGTTGCATCAACATTCACGGCTCTTTGCTACCGCGTTGGCGCGGCGCTGCGCCAATTCATCGTGCGATTGAGGCCGGCGACACCGAAACCGGTATCACCATCATGCAAATGGAAGAAGGTCTCGATACAGGTCCTATGCTATGCCGCCAAGCAGTACCCATCGCAGCCGATGATACGACCGCTAGTTTGCACGACCAGTTAGCCGAACTCGGCGGTAGCATGATCGTCCAAGCCCTCAAGGACCTCAAGGCGGGAGTATTGACGCCCGAAGTTCAAGATGACAGCCTCGCCAACTACGCTGCAAAAATCAGCAAAGAAGAGGCGACACTCGATTTCGCACTCAGCGCTGAAGTACTCAACCGCAAAATCCGCGCCTTCAATCCCTTCCCCGCAGCGCAAGCGCGCATCAATGATGTGACGTTGAAAATTTGGAAGGCGGAAGTCGACCGCACCGCGACTTTCGTTAAAGCAAATGGAAATCCTTCCTCCAGCGGTGAGATTTTACGGGCTGATGGTGAGGGAGTCTTGATCGCATGCGCCGCTGGCTCGAGCGTGCTCCGCATAACCGAGCTGCAAAAGCCGGGCGGTAAGCGTCTGCCTGCACGCGAATTCCTGCAAGGCTTCCCTCTTGAGGTTGGCGGTATCCTACATTGATCTGAATTGATCATCGACGAGGCTCGAATCCGCCGTGCATTTGAGCCGCTTTCTCAAGCCTTCCTAGACTTGTCACGCCAACATCATCAAGCGGCTATACAATATGCGGCAATGCAATTTGCATCGCCAATTATTTGACCGCTATGGATCTCCAACAACTTTCATATGGCGCCGATGCCTCGGGCTTGATTTGTGGTTTTGTGTTTAGCCACGACACTCCAGGCCGGCCTATCAATACTGAAGAAGCTGTTCACTGGCTGTCGCAGATAAGCCAAGCCCACGCATCTGATCGCAAAGAATTTTTGTGGTTACACTTCAATCTCGCACACACAGCAACCGAACGCTGGCTGCAAGATCATACCGATGCCCCAGAAGAATTTTATGAGAGCCTCCATCAAGGATCTCGCTCGACGCGCATTGAGCACACGGACTACCACTTAATTGCAGTGATCAACGACGTCTTACATGATTTTAGTTTTGATCCAGCGGATATCGCCACGCTCTGGCTCAGTCTCAATCAGCATGTGATGATTAGTGCGCGTCGCAAACCATTAAAATCGGTCGATCGTTTACGTAACGCCGTTAATCGCCAAGAACTATTCCACTCACCTAGCGAATTGCTGACGCACCTATTACGCGATCAAGCCGATGTTCTGACCTCGATCGTACGCGATGCCACTACAAAAATCGACGAGATCGAAGATCACTTTTTATCGTCAAGAATAGGCCGCAAGCGCGCCAATCTCGGTGAACTACGCCGTTTGATGGTCCGTCTGCAACGACTGCTTGCGCCAGAACCTGCTGCGCTATTCCGCTTATTACAAAAACCACCGAGCTGGATGGTTGAAACAGATGTACATGACCTGCGTCAGTCGACCGAAGAGTTCTCCGTCGTTTTAAGCGACATGGCATCTCTGCAAGAACGCATCAAATTACTACAAGAAGAAATCGCCGCCCACGTCGGCGAGCAAAATAATCGTTCTTTGTTCGTCTTAACAGTTGTCACGGTTTTGGTACTACCGATCAATATCATTTCTGGTCTACTAGGAATGAACGTCGGCGGCATCCCATTGGCACAAGATGCGCAAGGTTTTTGGTTCATCGTAGGGCTCGTGATTTGCATTACCGCACTGGCCGCCTATTTCGTTTTGCGTGATAAAGATGGGCAGTAAAATCCGTCATCACGACAATGAACCCTCAAACAACATTCAGCCGACTCATCCAAGGATTTCACACCTATGCTTAGCTACACCGCCCTCAAACATTTACACATAGCTTGCGTCGTGATCAGCCTCAGTTTGTTCATCTTACGCTTCTATTGGAGCTTTTCGTCGCCGCAACAATTACAAAAAAAATGGGTGCGCGTGTTACCGCATTCAGTCGATACGGTTTTACTCATTAGCGCCATCAGCATGGCATGGATAGCAGGACTGAATCCCTTGGATCATTTCTGGTTGCTCGGAAAAATCATGGGTCTGCTCGCTTATATCGTCTTTGGCTATATCGCACTGAAGAGTGTTGGCAGTCAACGGGGGCGTATCCTCGCCTTTATCGGAGCACTGTTTTGGTTTGCCTTGATTGTGCACCTAGCGCTCAATAAAAGCTTATAGTTCATTGCTCAAATCACATAACAACGAACAAAAACAAAAGGAGACCTTATGCATACGAAATTAACACCGATCACATGCGCCCTTAGCACCCTATCGCTGAGCATTACCCTGTCTGCCACGGCGCAAACCTCAGATTTGACGCAACTCAAAGGGGAAATTTCTAGTGGTCGCCAGAGTGCGAGCAGCCTGGTTCAAAGTTACCAAGCCAATAGTGCCAAGCTCAATCCATATCTCAACGCTGTGACGGTCCTACGCGATGGAGCAGAACGCGATGCCGCCCAAGCAGACCTCAAAAAAGAAGGCCGAGGAAGCTTGCACGGCTTGCCGCTCATGGTCAAAGACAATATTGCTGTACGAGGAATGGTGACCACTGCGGGCTCGCTCGCCTTAGCCGAGAACCTCGCCAGCGACGATGCCTTCATCGTCAAACGATTGCGCGAAGCTGGGGCGATCATCGTTGGTAAAACTAATTTAAGCGAATGGGCGAATTTTCGTTCGACCAAATCAAGCAGCGGATGGAGTAGTGTCGGCGGTCAAACGCGTAATCCTTACAACCCGAGCAAAAGCCCCTGCGGTTCGAGTTCTGGATCGGGCGCAGCGGTCGCCGCAGGCATGATACCGGCAGCCATCGGCACAGAAACTGATGGTTCGATAGTGTGCCCGGCCTCGGTCAATGGTTTGGTGGGTTTGAAACCGACTCTCGGACTGGTCAGTCGCTCCGGCATTATTCCACTCTCGCACAGCCAAGACACCGCTGGTCCGATGACCCAGACCGTGCGAGATGCAGCGCTCCTATTGAATGTGCTGGCCGGTAGCGATGCCAACGATTCCGCCACCATCGAGGCCGACCGTCAACGCGCGACAGACTATTCGGCAGGCCTGAATACCAATGCTTTGCGCGGTAAGCGTCTTGGTGTAGTGAGAAATTTAAGTAGCGGATACGACAAAGCCACTCTGCAGTTATTGCGTGACAGTATTCAAATACTGAAGGCACAAGGTGCGATCGTGGTCGAAGATATCGAGCTTCCTCATCTGCAGGAACTCGATAAATTAGAACTACCGGTGTTGTTATACGATTTCAAAGCAGACTTGAACCAGTATCTTGCAACGGTTCCACCTCAAGTAAAAGTTCGCAACATGGCTGACGTGATGCGCTTCAATGAAGCCCATCGACAAAAAGTCATGCCTTATTTCGGACAAGAGATTATGCAGATGGCGCAAGCCAAAGAAGGCTTAAATGATCCGAAATATCAGACCGCTTCAACCCAAGCGAAATTGTTAGCGGGCCCCAAAGGTATCGACGCCGTCATGCAACAACATCAGCTCGATGCGCTCATCGCACCTACTACAGGGCCAGCGTGGGATATCAACCACAAGAAGGGCGATATCATCGCCGGTAGTGCAAGCTCACCAGCGGCTATCGCAGGCTATCCGCACTTAACGGTACCGATGGGATTAGTCGGCGGCTTACCGGTCGGTTTATCCTTCTTTGCGGGTGCGTGGAAAGAGGCCGAATTACTGAATATGGGCTACGCCTTTGAGCAAGCTCGTCCACAACTCGGCAAACCCGATCTCAATCGGGTTCAAAACCGAAAATATGCCAAACCATAAATCCATTGAGTAGTCACGATTGGGGCGCTGTAGCGATCAGCCATCAAGGAACAGCGATCAGCGCCTCGTGTTCCACGCGAGTCCTTGGGTGAGCCCTTGAATGAAGCTTTCAGATTCAAGTATTAAGCTTCAACCATCCACACCATGGTGTCTGCTGTCTGATCGAATGGCAAGATGCGTCCGACCAAACGCGCTTCAAAGAAACTTCCATCTTTTCGTTTGAGTCGATGAATCACTTCGATTGCCGTTTCTGGCTGCAGCTTCTCACCAACGATGGCGCGAAAATCTTGGTATGCAGCTTCATTCGCGTGCATATTCAAGACTGAAAGGCCGATCATTTCTTTAGGATCACGATAGCCAAACACTTGAGCCAATTTAGGGTTGGCGCGCATGATCTGCTTGTTATGTACCAACATCAAGCCGATCGGCGTATGGCTAAACAAAATCTCTAACTCGCTCGCCAATTTCTTATAGCGATCTCGACCGGAGCGCAGCAAGTCTTCGTAATGTTTGACTTCCAACTCGTGTTTCTTGCGCTCGGTAATATCAAGATGCGTTCCGATCATGCGCAGCGCCCGACCATTTTCATCCCATTCCACCACATTACCCACCGATAGCATCCAACGCCATTCACCAGATTTAGCGCGTAGACGAAACTCTGCTTTAAAAGCAATTTCGCCGTGTGATTTAAAGTGATTTTGATAGGCCAGCTTGAGACTCGCGACATCATCGGGGTGGAGACTATCATTCCAGAAAAAGTCCCAGAATTTTTCGGTGTGATTAAAGTAGTCTTGCGATAAGCCCAAGATCTCAGCATATTCGGGAGCAAACTGACCATGTCCCGTTTGCACGTTCATATCAAACATTCCCAGACTGGTAAATCGCATCGCTGCGTGCAATTGCCGCTCGGTAGCGCGCATTTGCTGTTCACGAATCTTACGATCGGTGACATCGACCAAAAAACCGTGCCAAATCACACTGCCATCATCTTGCCGCGTGGGGTAAGCCTCGCCAAACAAGTGGCGCTCGCCATTTTTCAGACGCAAGCGATAATCCAAATGCCATACGTGCAAACGCATGGCCGATTCTTTCATGGTGTCGCGTAGGTTTTCGATGTCGTCTGGGTGAACCAATGAAAACATGGTGGCGGCATTATCACGCACTTGATTGGCACTCACACCATGCACCGTATCGATCGCATCACTAGCGTAGGGGACGGTGCAATGTCCGCCTGCAAATCGCTGAAATTGATAAAAGAAAACCCGCGGCAACTCGCGCGACAAATTCGCCAGCACCGCTTGGCTACGGAGAATCTGTTCCTTCCGTTCGCGTTGGACTGTGATATCGCTCATCAAGCCTTGCAGTCGCACAGCTCGACCGCTAGGAGATTTGATGATCACAACACCACGTGCTCTCACCCATTTCCATTGCCCATCGCGACATTGCAGACGGTGATCTTCGGAGAATTGATTGGTGCGTCCCTCTAGGCAAGCGCGAATTGCAGGAATGCTGCTCTTCGCATCCTCAGGATGAATACGACTAAACCACTCGTCAAGATGATGTCCCCATTCCCCTGCGGGATAACCGAGCAACTCTTGGAACTGCTCACTAAAATGGATTTCGTTCTCAGACACATGCCAATCCCAAGCGAACTCACCGAGTTGCTGCAATAGACTGGCATGATCAATGGCGCTGGACTGTTGATCAGGAAGGATTTTCCCTAAACGACCAGTTTCGGTATTCACAAAAGGACTTGAAGAGGCTGACATGTCACGAATAGAAATAAAAACAAGAATGCGCAGTTTCTGCTCACAAGATACTGAACCTATTTTGATCGTTTGTCACCCTCAAGAGCATCTAGAAATGGGCGTTTGATCACCAATTCGAGTAGATCCCGCTCTACTCTGACACTCAATCATGGCTCCCATGGAATAAACACGAGCAAAATTTGTTGGAGCTGCTAGCAATTCGCATTAAAATACTGATTATAAATACAGTACCCATCATCTCAAAGCATGCTCGAGCTGACCCAGCGCCCACAAAAAATCATTCATTGCGACTGCGATTGTTTTTATGCGTCGGTTGAAATGCGCGACGACCCGCGTCTGCGCGAGCTCCCATTGGCAATTGGTGGACAAGCGGATCAACGCGGCGTGATCGCAACCTGCAACTATGTCGCTCGCAAGTTCGGGGTTCGCTCAGCGATGCCCACCTCGCAAGCTTTGAAACTTTGCCCCGACTTAGTCGTCATGCGTCCGAACATGGAGAAGTATCGCATCGCCTCACGACAAATCGCGGCGATTTATCGCGACTACACTGAGTTGGTCGAACCTTTGTCACTCGACGAGGCCTATCTCGACGTCACACATGCAAAGCAACATCAAGGCAGCGCCACCCGCATCGCTCAAGAAATCCGCGCACGCATTGCCGCAGAAGTTGGAATTACCGCATCGGCTGGCGTGGCACCGAATAAGTTTTTAGCCAAAATCGCCAGCGACATCAACAAACCCGATGGGCTATACGTGATTTTGCCGGAACAAGTAAGTGAGTTTGTGGCAAATCTACCGGTTGCCAAACTCTTTGGAGTCGGCAAAGTCACCGCGCAAAAATTGCATCAGCTTGGAGTGAATCAATGCAGCGATCTATTGACTTGGAGCCTAGCTGACTTGGTTGCGCACTTTGGCAAACTTGGTAGCAGTCTTTACTCTTTATGTAGAGGCGTCGATACGCGCACCGTGGAGCCCAGTTCCGAACGAAAATCCGTGAGTGTCGAAGAAACCTATAGTCGCGACTTGCCCGATCTAGCAGCGTGTATTGCGGAAGTACCTGAGCTCTATGCAGCCTTACAAAAACAAGTTGATCGCACCAAGGCGCACGAACACATCAACAAACTCAATATCAAAATTCGCTTTAAAGATTTCAAGCAAACTACAGTCGAATGTCGTGCGCAAGAATTGAGCGAAGCCAAATTCGTGGAGCTACTGACTACAGGCTTTGAGCGTCGCAAATTGCCGGTTCGTTTACTGGGCTTAGGAATTGGTCTCGCGGCAAAGCCGAGAGACGATCAGCTGCCGCTCTTCTAAATGAGCTTGGCATCACCAAGTGACAACCTCGGATTGACCTCGGATTGAAATACCGCGCCGATGCGACTCTCGATTTACAAGCCCAACTCCACACTAATTTCTTTACCGAAGCGTAGGGTGGCTTCCACCAAAGCGTCAATATTATTCGCATTGGTGCGGTGATTAACGATCGCTGCACGGATTGCCAAACCTTGCGGCAATACATTGGTGGAAGGTGCTGCGATCCCTGACTCTTGCAGAGCCACCACTAAACGTGCCGTTAAGACATCCGCTTGATCGGCCTGACTTGATCGGTAGCGGAAACAGACGATGTTCAAAGAGACTGGCGCCATCAATTCAAGTTCGGGGTGCAACTCGATCTTACTGCGCAAATACTGCGCGAGATCGCAGGTTTGTTGGATCACGCCGCCTAAGCGTTTTGCGCCATATACCTGGATCGTGAACCACGTTTTGAGGGCTCGAAATCCGCGCGATAGATCGGGTCCAAAATCGCAAGGCCATGGTGAATTCGCCGCCATGCCACGATGTTCGCGTCGTAAATAACCGGCTGCAGCCGCGAAGCTATCGTAATGCAATTGCGCGTCACGCACCAAAATAAAGCCAGCGTCGTACTGCACTTGCAACCATTTATGGAAATCGAAAGCGATCGAATCGGCACGTTCAATCCCGGCCAAGCGCGGTGCAATTTGAGGTGCCAAAACGGCTAAAGCACCAAAAGCCCCATCAATATGGAACCACAAATTCTGCTCTTGTGCGATATCAGCCAGCTGATTCAAATCATCAATCGCACCAACATCCACGGTACCCGCCGTGCCAGCCAAAAAGAAAGGACTCAGACCCTGAGCGCGATCTTGTTGAATCTGTTGACGTAAAGCCGCACAGTCAATTTCATAACGCTCGTTCATAGCGATCACGCGTAGGTATTGAGTACCAATGCCCGCTAAATCCATCGCTTTCTTGACGCAAGCATGTGCTCCCGCCGAGGTGTAAGCCACCAATTGAACCTGCTCGTCGCGCAAACCACGACGGCGAGTTTCGTGACCGAGTGCTTTGTTCTTGGCAACCCAAACGGCAATCAAATTTGCTAGTGAAGTTCCGGTCACAAATAAGCCACTTGCACTTGCAGGGAACTTAAACAAATCCGCCATCCAACGCGTAATTTGGCGTTCCACTTCGACCGGCATTTGATCGCGACCGCCGACATTGGCATTCAAGCCAGCAGCCAACATTTCCGCCACTAAGCCAGCCGGCGTACCACCACCTTGCACCCACCCCATGAAACCGGGATGGGCATTGCCAATCGCATAGGGCATGATGTCGCGCTTAAAAGCCGCATGTGTTACTTCCAAGGAGCTACCGTCCTGCGGCATCCCTTTAAAAAACTGCTCACGCACTTCACTTGGCGCCGAAGTCCACACCGGGCCCTGACCTAAGGCTTGTACATAATCCAAAATATCATCCAGCATGCCATGCGCTTGTTGACGCAAGGCAGCCCATTCTTCGGGGCTTTGAGGATCAAGTGAGGTGGTCTGTGGAGCTTGCATAAGAAGGGGTCGTCGTTTCAAGGAAACGACCGAAATCATGGAAGCCGCATTATCTACGACAAGTCGAGATTCGTGGGAAGTTTTATCAAATATACCGTGTCAAACAGGTATTCTGAAGATGGCTCTTTGCCAATTTCTTCGTTTCGAAAATCCGGCAAATGATCACCCTAGCCCAATTAGCGAGCACGGCGAAGGGAATGCATGGAGCTCACGCTTTATCTTTTAATAAAACGCCTGTTTTGCCTTCAAGGGCTTTTGAGATCTCAATGATCTCTTTGGATGGGATTTGCCGCACAACAGTGTTGGTTTCGCGATCAACCACCTGAATCACCATACGTCCCGAACCTTGGTCTACTTTGAAATTTACACCATTGTTCGCGTTCATCATTTGATTCAATTGCTCGACGGTCTTTCTTACCTCGGCTTCGCTCAATTCATTCACAGGAGCACTGAGATCAGAACGACTAGTGGGTGTCACGGGATTCGACACACTTGGGGCCACACTCGGCTTATTCGAGGGACGAAGCTCGAGCGTTCCGGAAGATGCCGGAATGCCAACAACGCCACCTGAAACCTGATTGATATTCATGTCTTTCCCCAAAATCACCACCGTTTGTCGCAAGCTTTAAACCCATTACGGCATATTGTGATTTACGGCAAAAATCAGCCAAAGTTTAGGCCAAGTGACAGGAATTCGATGTGAATCAAACGATTCGCACGATCTATTACAGTATTAATAATTTACGGGAGTCATTGGCGCGCCAGACACGATTCGAACGTGCGACCCCAGCCTTCGGAGGGCTGTACTCTATCCATCTGAGCTACTGGCGCGAGGAGGATTTTGAAAATAGGCGCGTATTCTAACCTAATTGTTCGTTGGCTTTCGCGGTTTTGCCATGGAAAATGTGGAATTCTCCACAGCTTTCGCCCTCAGCTTCCACCTGAAACGCTATTTTTCATTCCAAATAGTAAGCTTTAGCTCTATAATCTGGGGTTTTACGCTAGCTGTTATTGATAAAGAACAAGACGTAGACAGCGCAGCGTCAACCGCATACTTATTTTTGCATCGAGGAAATCATGAGCGACTCTCACAATCAACACGAAACAGCGATTAAAACGCCTAAGCAACTGATCGTTGCTGTGGTAGCTGGTTTTTTGGTTCCTATCTTGATCATCGTCTTATTGGTGAAATACGTTGCAAGTGACAACAAAACAGGCGCAGGTTCCAGCAGTCAATCACCAGAAGCCATCGCAGCACGTATTAGCCCAGTAGCAAACGAAGGCTTCACTTTCGTTGACGCAAGCGCACCAAAAGTCTTGCAAACTGGCGAAGCCGTGTACAACGCCGCTTGTGCAGCTTGCCATGCAAGCGGTGCAGCTGGTGCGCCAAAATTTGGTGACGCCGCAGCTTGGGGTCCACGTATTGCTCAAGGCTATGACACAGTTGTGAAGCACGCAGTTGAAGGTTTGCGTGCTATGCCTGCAAAAGGCGGCAACCCAGATTTGGACAATATCGAAGTAGCACGCGCTGTGGTTCACATGGCCAATGCTGGCGGTGCTAAATTCAAAGAACCTGAAGTGAAGGCAGCAGCTGCAGCGGACGCATCTGCGAAGTAATTCACGGAGAATGCAATAAGAATTCACTAAGAGTTCAGTAAGCGGTCAATTCTGCATCCAAGAAAAAAGCCAGTCGTCGACTGGCTTTTTTCTTTCTGACTGCTCTAACAATCTCAAGATTTCCATTATTCGGCCTCAGGAAAATCTCCAGCAAAACGAAGCTTTGAGGTGCCAATTCGTTTTTTAATCTGCTCCTCCAACTGTTGCAACTGCTTCTCATCAGTCGGATAGAAATACGCTTTAATTCCTGTAACCCCAAAACTCTCTAAGGTTTGCTGATTGGGGAAGAAAACCGCATCGCCATAGGGATTCGCACGCGAGAGTTGAACCGATTTCAGCGCTTCCTTACTAGCGATCTCCTCTAAAGCGCTCTTAATTCGTTGATCAAACCCGTCACCATCCGCGATTTCGATCTTCTTGCCATTAACGGTAAGTACAAAGTGAACCTCATTGGGGGGTAATTTGTTTTCCAAGCGATCCATCATTTCAACCAAGATGTCGGGATCGAGGTGGAGCCGTTGCAGCAACTGTGCCTCCTCGGTAGCCATACGATCAAATTGAGCGATGAGTTTGCCGCGAGATGCTCCCTTCTCCTCATCATCCTGCTCCACAGAACTCGGACCAGCATGTGTCGAGCGAGACGATCCATGAAATCCCACAACACTGTCTGGCCGCAATGTTTTCGTACGTCCAGCAAGGAAAATATTGTTCGCACATGAAGACATGCAATACCCTGCAACCTCAACGCCCATCGCACGGTCGGCGAGTAAATTGCCGATCTTGACGCCCTCGCTGAGATCGCCACCTAGAGAAGTAATCACGAGTATTTTGCTTGTTTTAGTGATGTACTTTTGCAAAGCCCGCAAGCTTTTTTTCGCTACGATGTCGCCTCGATAAACAACAGTTTCGGAGTTGAGTCGATAAACTCTGAAAGACTCGCTCGCAGCGTGACAAAAACTAAACGTACCAAAGCAAAACAATGCGAGGCAGGTTCGAGAAAATATAGTGTGAAGCATCAATCGGCCTAATTCTGAAAACCCAGATAATAGTCCATTGAGCTAGAAAAAATCACATTTTTTCAAACAGCGAAAACCCGAACGATCAGCAGCAGATCAGTTCGAGTTTTTCAAATAGGGAATTACAAGGATGCGGCCAGCTCAGCGCCTTCTTTAATCGCGCGTTTTGCATCGAGCTCAGAAGCCAAGGCCGCGCCGCCGATCTTATGGAATTTCGGACCTGTTTCGCTAACTTGTGTTGGCATCAATTCGGTCAACGATTCTTGCCCTGCGCAGAGAATCACGTGATCCACATCGAGGACTTGATCTTGACCGGCGACACTGATGTGCAGTCCTTGATCATCAATCTTCTTATATTCGACCGCAGCCATCATCTTGACTTGATTACGCTGCAAGGTGGCACGATGCACCCAACCCGAAGTTTTGCCCAAACCAGCACCGACCTTGCTCGCCTTGCGCTGCAGGAGATAAATATCGCGAATTGGTGCATCCACATGTGGCGCGACCAAACCGCCATTTTGCTTCGCCTGCAAATCAATGCCCCATTCACCCAACCACTTCGACAATGGAATCGGCAACGGTGTTGCGAAATCATGGAGAAGATATTCAGCGACGTCAAAACCAATACCGCCAGCACCAATAATTGCGACTTTTTTGCCGACCGGTTTCTTATGCAACAGCACATCCAAATACGACATTACTTTCGGATGATCCACGCCTTCAATGCGTGGCTTGCGTGGCGTAATCCCGGTGGCAATGATGATGTGATCAAATCCTTGCGCGACCAATTCTTCGCGTGTGACACGGCGATTCAAATGCAATTTCACGCCGGTCATTTCCACGCGCTTGGCGAAATAACGCAGCGTTTCTTTGAACTCTTCTTTCCCTGGGATTTGCATAGCGATCTTGAATTGACCACCAATCGAATCGGAACTATCAAACAAGCTAACATCATGACCACAACTTGCCGCTACCGTCGCCGCCGACAAACCTGCAGGACCAGCACCAACCACGGCGATCCGTTTCGCAATCGGCTTTTTGGTGTAGACCAATTCGGTTTCATGAGCAGCGCGTGGATTGACTAAGCAACTCGCACGTTGATTCGAGAAGGTGTGGTCCAAACACGCTTGGTTACAAGCGATACAAGTATTGATTTCGTCGACACGCCCGGTTGCTGCTTTATTCACGAACTCAGGGTCCGCCAAAAATGGGCGCGCCATCGACACCATATCAGCTGTACCGCTAGCGATGATATCCTCGGCTTGGGCTGGCATATTGATACGATTCGAGGCGATCACAGGAATCGATACGGCTTGCTTGAGACGCCCTGACACGCTTGCAAACGCCGCGCGCGGTACCGATGTCACGATGGTTGGGACGCGGGCTTCATGCCAGCCGATACCGGTGTTGAATAAAGTCACGCCGGCTTTTTCCAAGGCTTGCGCCACCGCCACAACCTCATCCCAGCTATTCCCACCTTCGACGAGATCAAGAATGGAGTGGCGATACATGATGATAAATTTTTCACCAACTGCAGCACGTACGCGCTTGACGATTTCCACCGGCAGACGCATACGATTTTCGATGGAACCGCCCCAACGGTCGGTACGATGATTGGTACGCACGCACAAGAATTGATTCAATAAGTAGCCTTCGCTACCCATAATTTCAACACCGTCATAGCCCGATTGTTGTGCCAATTTGGCGCAGCGCACGTAAGCTTTGATGGTTTTCTCGATCCCGGCTTCGTCTAAAGCTTTTGGTTTGAATTTGGAAATCGGTGCCTGCTTATCCGAAGCAGAAACAATAAACGGTTGATAGCCATAGCGACCTGCATGCAAGATCTGCATCACGATTTTGCCGTCTTCTTCATGCACGGCTTTCGTCACTTTGCGATGATTGAAAACATCGCCAAAGAAATTCATGGTGCCGCCAAAAGGCAGCAACCAACCTTGTCGATTGGGTGAAATACCGCCGGTAACAATTAGGCCCACACCACCACGGGCGCGTTCTCTGAAATACGCGGCTAATTTGCCATAGTTGTAAAAACGATCTTCAAGACCCGTGTGCATAGAACCCATCATGACGCGATTACGCAGCGTCGTAAAACCAAGATCGAGGGGCTCCAACAAATGAGGAAAATGCGCGTTTGCCATAGCTAAACTCTATAAAAAACAGGATCAGCCAAGAATACACAAGCTTGCTAAAAATAGCGAAGTTTTGACTAGTTGATAGTCTCTAAAGTGTCTCGTAAATGTTTGTAAGTGAAATCAATGCGAGTCGTAACAAATGTAACTAAGTCCGCATTTTTAAGTTGAACCCGCGGATCTGGACTACAGTCATCGGGCGAAATTGATTCCCTACATCCAAGCTATTGCAATGAAATACACATTGTTTCAAAAATTATTACCTAGCAATGAAGCGCAACTCCTGCGCCGAATTTTCGCGGACCTCGAGTTTCTAGGGCTGGCTCAAAAATATGGCAGCTATTGCTTATTTATGAGCTCACTTCTGGCCGAGATCCTCAAGAGCCATCACTTCGAAGTTGAGCTCAAAGCATGTGTGGCGGTGATCGATAAAGGTCATGAAGAACGTTTCCTACTCGGCGCAAAAGAGTTTGCATCGCCCGGTCAAATTCCATCGCACCTTGTGTGTGTTGTCAATAAAACCGTCTTGCTCGATTTTGGTTTGGGGAATGCGCGTCGAACTTTTGCACCTGATCTTTTTCACGGTCTCATCTTGCCATTAGATGACTATCATGCACGAGGGGGGGGAGTTCTTTGCAGTGCTCGCTTGATGAATAAATACGAGATTCATTACTTGGTCGATGCATTACCCGAAACTCTCGGTGATCGAATCCGAGATCAAGAGGCAGTATTGCAAAAAGCTCTGAAAGATTATCGTCGTTACGCAAGAAATCGCTTGAAATTTAACGTGGCAAAAGCATTCAAGAGCGTCTATAAAACGAATCTTTTCTCCGCAAAAAAATCGCCTGAGCTGGCTCGTATCGCGGGCGACTTTAATGCCACTTGGTCGACTTAAGCTGTGGCTTTCGCGAAGTGCTCAAAAATACATAAGGCGGATTGGCTATCCGTTTTGCTCTTTGCAAATTCTCCGTCAAAGCAAGTGAGCCATTCCGGCTGCTCTCGCAATTCCTCTGCGGCGAGATGTCGAAACCCCATATTCCAATGCGAAAACAAGCGCGCTGAAATATCACGTTGTAGCACCAAACTCACGTGTCGATGGCGCGGATCTTGTTGTATCCGTTCATAGGTGTTCAGCACATCTTTTCGTTCACCTTCCAGCATTTGCAAAAATCGGCCATTCGCATAAATCAGCATCCCAGTCACCGTGCGCGCCGTATTATTTCGCACAGCATGACTATGAATGCCACTCAAGACCGATTCATCTGTCGCCAATTCGCTTAGGTAAATTAACTGATAGAGTGCCATGACAGTCCCTTCTCAAAAAATCTGTCATGTAGTGTAGGCAGTCCGGGTCCGACTGGCAAACCCAAAAGATTGGGCTACATCAAACCGAACTCAAATCACGCGACGCGTATTGACTGCCTACCAGCCTCACTCATTCGACTTTAAATCGGAGCGCCAGGCGGAATATTCGGCAAACCCCGCAACTTCACACTACTCGGGTCGCGCAAATAACTGAGAATCAACTCTGCCGCTTGCTTACGGCTGTCCGCTTGTGGACCACGTCCTGGATTCTTGTGCATCCAAGCTGCCAAACTTTGCAGTTGCTGACGCACTTGTGCTTGTACTTGCGGATGCAAACGGCCGGAATCCAACAGGCCAAGCGTCGCATCTAATACCACCCAATTTGAAGCTAACTGAACCGCTTCGCCAGCATTCACTTTGTGAGGCACAGCTTCCCTTTGCCAAGTTGCAGCGAAGACTTGGCGCAATACTTCATCGACGCTCACCTGTTGTGCGTCGCGCGCATGTTGCCACGCTAGGCGATTAAAACGTGCAGCATCAAACAGGAACAAACTGGTTTGCGCCGCACCCGCTTCGACCGCCGAGAAAGCATCGAAGGCGACGCTCATACGCGATGCGAAATACTCCGGCGTCTTGTTATAACCTTCGCTTTGTGGCGTCAACACATCCAGCACCGAGGCAGGCAACGCCAACTGTTCTGCCTGTAGGCTTTCACACAATTTATTGAGAGCCGCTCTTTGGATTTTCGCTTCCACCACCTTCACACCCGCTTGCGCGCGACCTTGATTCACGTCATTCGCGAGCCCGTACTCATATTCGCCGCCAGCGATCAATCGTGCCACAGCCTCGACCTGATACCGATGCAGTAAATAAATCGGTACCAGACGCGCCTCCAATTCGCCTAATTGGCGTTGCGGTGGCAACACGGCAAGCGAGAATTGATCTAAAGCTGCTCTCCGAATTTTCATTAACTTATCATAGGTAGAAATGGAATCCGGACCAAAGTCCCATAGCAATCCATTCGGATGCATCGAGGCACTTGGTCGCGAATCTGCGTCACCGACATATTGCAGTCCCGCAGCCCGCGCATCTTCTCGCAACTTCGCTAATGCTTGCTGCTCATCTTGACCTGGAAAGCTCGCATACAAATGTTTGATGACATAGTCGTCCCACGGCCCAACGCCAACACCATAGGCCTGTTGCACCTGTGGCTGTCCTTGCGCATCAATACTGAGGATAGGATGCGGATAATCCATCACCGATCCATTGCCGTGTCGGCTCGGGGCAAAGTTGTGGGCAATGCCTAAAGTGTGTCCAACTTCATGTGCGGCCAGTTGACGCAAACGCGCTAAGGCCATTTGCTCTGCTGCTTGCTTCTTCTCAGCTTGACTCCATTTTCCATACGGCGCTAACAGGCTTTCAGCAATCAAGATATCTTGGCGTACACGTTGTGAACCTAAGGTCACCGTACCTTTAATGATCTCGCCAGTACGTGGATCGGTGATCGCATTGCCGTAAGACCAACCGCGCGTGGCACGGTGCACCCACATAATCGTGTTGTAACGAATGTCCATCGGATCGACACCCTCTGGCAACATTTCTACGCGATACGCATCTTTAAATCCCGCTTTCTCAAACGCGCTACTCCACCAACGCGCGCCTTCGAGCAAGGCGGAACGCACTGGTTCAGGCGTGCCGCGATCTAAATAATAAATAATAGGTTTTTTGACGGTACTGACGGCCGCAATCGGATCGGTCTTTTCTAAACGGTGACGCACTTGCCAGCGCACAAAAATACTGTCGGCGAGCGGTGTACCAAAATCCATGGTTTCGGCATCAAAGCCCCCTGAGAACGGGTGATACGCGCGTTTTTGATAATTTTCGGGTAAGCGAACCAAACTAATGTGCTGTTGTAGACGTAAGTTCTTGGGATCGGCTGCGACCTGGCGCACGTAGTTGCCGTCTCCGGGGCCAGAGAAATTCAACATCGCTTCCAACTCAGTATTGTCAGGGAAGCTTTTCGCTTGCGCGGTGAGCACCGCACTTCGCTTCTCGTCCACCACATAATTCCCCTGCCGTGCGCGACTCAAACTCTCACTCACGCCATGTCGATCAGCTAAGAGGAACGAGGAAAAATCGATCAGATACTGCTGATTCTCATGCACCAAAATATCACCAGCCCACAATACCGCGCCAGCAAACGCCTCTTTCACAGAATCACGCTCATCTTTGCTATTCGAGCTTGCAATGAACTGCGTGTTCTCTTGGATTAGAAAAAGTCGCTTGCCGTGTCGTTCGAAGTGTACCAACTTACTCGAGCCCGCTTGGCCGCGATCTAATCCAATATCGTTTGAGCCAAGCGCATGAGGCAAGGATGAAACTAAGAGAAAAGAGTCACTACGCTCAGGTATGGCAAGGTAAAGCTTGGCCTGCTCGGATTGCGTCCATACATCAAAAAAACCAGCTTGCTTCTTGAAGCCATTTAACTGCGCCGCAAAGGTCGAAAAGGTGGCTGGACTTACGCTGCTGTTTGCCGTCGTCTGCGTCTGCGCAGACTGCGCCAACATAGAGGTGCATGCCAAAGCGACCGCGAAAGTACAAGACCTCAAAGGCGTCTTGACTGATTTACAGAAAACAAATGACATAGGTGACCTCGTAAAAAAAGAATGAGCTGTAAATTGAAAAACAGAATGAAGCGAAAGCCAGTTGGCTATGACCACAAATTTAGGCAGAAGTTGCGCGATGAATCGCCATCTCAAGCGTCTCTTATCCAGAACGAGACCAAAGCTTGGTTTTATAAAAAATTTAATGCTGTAGACAGCATATTGCAAGAAAACGTAGGAAATTGTGACTTTTTAGAGCAATCTCGAGGGCATTTGCTACAATCAAACAAAACTAAATGAAGCCTCGTCGTAACGACCAAGGAGTGCATCATGAAACTACGTTTTCTCGCCGGACTTTTGCTCTTGGTGGCAAGCAATCTCGTGTTCTCAACCAATAGTCAGGCGCAAGAGAAAGTCGTGCTCTACACGATCTCGGAATTTGATGCGCAGGGTCGGGAGGTTCCGCTCTCCAAGCCTAACCTGCAGGTACTGAATTATCTCGAGTCGCAACTAAACATCAAATTTGACCTGCGACGTGTGCCGTGGAAGCGCGCCATTGAGAACGCGCTCAGCGATGGCGGCATACTGATGGGGATGTCGATCACCCAAGAAAGACGCAAAAAATTTGCCTTCTCAGAACCGATTAATGGCAATGCCAATTGGTTGGTGACACTGTGTAATCGCAGCTTCAAGTACGATCGAATCGAGGATCTGCAAGGCAAAACCATAGGCATCGTCTCCAGCACAAGTGTCAGCGAAGAGTTCGATCAGCATGCGAACAAACTTTTTCAAATCGAACACGACACTGGCGCTGGAATTGCACGCTTGAAGAAACTGGCCTTGCGACGTGTTGATGGCCTGATTTGGTATGGGCGCATCGGCAACGCGAAAGACATAGAAGAATCGATCAATACTAATTACGAAGTGAAAAAACACGAAACCGACAAACCCTTCTGCGTACTCCCTAAGCCTGTGTCGATTGTGACAAATCATTTTGCTATGAAAATCGATGCAAGCAATAACCAGATTCTGCAACGCATCTCAGCGGCATTATTGAAAGGACGCAAAGAAGGCGCCATCGCTACCTTGAATCTACCAAACTGATACACTACGCGATTTGCTAGCCACGCTTTTTCTCCTGGACACCAATGGCAACATCAGCTCCCGTCAAAACCCTACAAGGTAAATTCGTCGAAGGTTCTATCATGCGCCATGTCGTCAATATGACGGCGACGGGCTCCATTGGTTTGATCGCTGTGTTTGTCGTCGACGTACTCAATCTTTTGTATATTTCACGTCTTGGTCGCCATGAACTAGCCGCAGCGGTGGGCTACGCCAGCACTCTATTGTTCTTTCATACCTCAGTGTCGATCGGTTTATCGATCGCTGTGACTGCCACCGTGTCCCGTGCGATTGGTAGCGGTGACTATCCTCTCGCACGCCAATTTGCCGCTAGTTCTTTATACTTGATCGGCGGCATCAGCACCTTTTTGGTGATCGTGACGTATCCATTTTTAGCATCCTTGCTAGCTTTGCTTGGAGCACAAGGCGAAACAGCACAGCTCGCGACACGCTTCTGCCAATTTATCTTACCCTCGATTCCTCTACTCGGATTTGGTATGGCGACCAGCGCCCTGCTGCGCTCGGTTGGTGATGGCAAGCGCGCTATGTTTGTCACCTTAGGCGCGGCCTTCGCCACGGCACTACTCGATCCCCTGTTTATTTTTGGTTTCGGCCTTGGACTGGATGGTGCCGCGATTGCCAACATTTGCGCGCGCTGCGTCATGGCCTTCGTTGGTTTCTATGCGGTATTGAAGGTACATCACTTGTATGCCAAACCGAGCAAAGAAGTTTTTCAGCGTGGCGCAAAAGCGTTCGCGAGCATTGGTGTGCCCGCCATCTTGACCAACGTCGCCACCCCAGTCGGTAATGCCGCTGTGACCACCGCCATCGCAGCGTATGGCGATCAAGCAGTAGCCGGTTGGGCAGTGGTGTCACGCTTAATCCCGATGGCCTTCGCGGGTTTGTTCGCTTTGTCTGGTGCAGTTGGTCCTATCTTGGGACAAAACCTCGGCGCGAAGCGTTTTGATCGTCTACGCCAAACCATGCGCGATAGTTTGAAATTTACCTTGATCTATGTCTCGGTTGCTTGGTTCTTGTTAGCGATCTCAAGTCACCTGATCGCGCGTGCTTTCGATGCACATGGCATGGCCGAGGATGTGATTGTATTCTTCTGCGTCTTTATCGCTGGCAGTTTCCTCTTCAACGGCAGCTTATTCGTCGCCAACGCCGCCTTCAACAACCTCGGTTATCCCTTGTATTCCACGGTACTGAATTGGGGCCGCGCCACCATCGGTGTTATTCCCTTCGTATATTTTGGTGGCCTCTGGTTCGGCGCTCGCGGCGTGATGGCGGGATATGGTTTAGGTGTGGTAGGCTTCGGCATCGCGAGTGTTTGGCTCTGTTTCCATGTTCTCAAAAAAATAGAGCATCGCACCCAGCCCGACCTTTAAATCATCACAGCAAGGCGGGTTCAATCTACACACGGAGACCCGCCATGAAATCGCTGATCCTTGCTTCTGTATTCACCCTCAGCCTGGCGCAGGCATTTGCGCAAGACTACCCGACTCTGACCAGCAACGCGCGCGCAGCCATCGCCAAGAATGACTATTCAACGGCAGTTCAACAATTCGAACTGGCTTTCAAACTCAAAAGCACTAACTACGGTGATCTCTATGATGCTGCCTGCGTGGCGGCACTGGCAGGTAACAAAGATCGTGCTTTCCAGTGGTTGGAAGAGAGTATCGCGCAAGGTTGGACCAATTTCGATCATCTCAGCACCGATACTGATCTGGTCAGTTTGCACAATGAGGCCCGATGGGGTCAATTGACTGGCAAACTCAAGCTCAAATTGGCCGAGCTCGAAAAGAATTACGACCAAAAATTGAAAGCACAACTCGAGCGCATCTTCATCGATGATCAAAGCTTACGCCAGCAACTTGACCCCACTCAGAAAAAATATGGCTTCAACTCTCCTGAAATGAACAAGCTTTGGGATGAGATCCATACCAAAGATGAAGCCAATCTGCGTGAAGTCGAGCAGATCTTAAAAGAACATGGCTGGCTGGGGTCCAAAGAAGTCGGCCCACGCGCAAGTCAAACCATCTTCCTCGTGATCCAGCATGCTTCAGCGGAAACTCGTCTCAAGTACATCCCCATGATGCGTCAAGCAGTCAAAGATAAGAAGGCCAACTCTGCTAATCTGGCTCTGATGCTCGACCGTATCAATACCGAGTCGGGCGTCAAACAGATTTACGGCAGCCAGCTGCGTGGCAAGGTTGAAGGTGGGTATGAGCTGTATGAGATCGAAGATCCAGAGCATCTCGACCAACGTCGCGCGGAAATGGGTCTTGATCCGATTGCGAGCTACATCAAACGCTGGGATTTGACTTGGGATCTCACCAAGTACAAAGAAGAAATGGCTGCCTACGATCGTGCGCAGGTTTTTCAAGTGGCAGACCTTGAAGCCTTGAGCAAGAGACTCTGGCGCGGCGAATTAAAGTATCTGGACTATAGCAAGAATGTGTGGACCAGCATTCCATCCAATCTGCGCATAAGCCGCTCAGAGCACGATCCACAAACATGGTTGTGGAGCTATGGCTACGACGATGAACCGCATGCGAATGCGAAAGACGGCCTGCGCTTGTCGACCGATGGGAAGACTTTAGGTGAAGAAAAGGTTCTTTCACGCACTTTTATACAGAAAGGTGCCATCAGAATCGTCACCACGATGGCGGGTAAAGATGATGGTCGCGACGCAGAATTCCGTTTCACCTACACGATCGACAAGGACAGCTTTGAGCGTAAGAAAGAAGTAAAACTGAAAGGCGCCGACGACTATTTTGTGCGACACATTTATTCCTGGAAGGGATAGGCTGATTTGAGAACCGAGTCGACAGCGAGGATTTTCGGTTCTCGCTAACGCATCTTTAAGGAAGCGCCATTAGAATCGCTAAGGCTGAAGCATTCGCGGCCATATGTAGAACAATTGCTGCGCCCGTATTCATGCGCAGTCTGACATAACCGAGGATGATGCCGCCGAAGAGCTGCGGTAACACCGCGAAGATCACGACCCAATCACTCGGTTTGTTGATTTCATAATTCGTGATGTGTACCAAGGAAAATGCTATCGCCCACAACCAAAAGACCCACTTATAGCTTTGAATAAATTGACGTCTTATATGAAACCGAAAACCTAGATTTTGCTGCGCAGATCTTGAAAGTTTGAATTGCAAGTAAGCCGCTTCGAGCGATAAGACCAGCACTAAGGCGAGCAGCACCTCCCAGCTCCCGAGAAAGGCCGCAACAATTGCCGGTCCAATCAAAAGGCTATAGCGAAAATTTCGCAATCCAAGACGGAAAATGCATTCTTCGATCGGTGGCCCAATAAACACGGCAAAAATAGCGACCCCTAGTTTCGAGAGGTCAGGACCATACTCCAAATCATCAAAGGATGAAAATTGATGAAAGAAGAAAAGGAGACTGAAGCCCGCACTGAGATCTAGTACGAACAAAAACAGCAGGCGTTTCCAATAGCCGCGTCGCGATATGTTCTGTGGGCGCCCTCGTCGAGGATTCAATACAAATGACTTTAAAGCGACGAACTCTTGGCGCACATACTCGCGCAAGCTTAGTGAAGTTTCAACCTGACCTGAGATTTCGGACATGACAGTAGTAGAAAGACATTTAAGAAAGAATGACTACGCACTCTATCACGAACAATGTCTTTTTACTAATTTTCAAATTACTCAGCGAAGCGTGGTTTTTACTCTTTCCCACGACTCAACAAAGCCTTCAAGCTCGCCAAGCGATTCTTCGGTGTGATCACTTCTTCCTCTTTCGGTGGCGCATCGCCTTCATCCAAGCGCATTTCTTTGATGAAGCGCGAGGGATCGCAGTGGATTAATTCGCCGGCGCGTTTGCGACGTTTGCACCAACTCACATGCAAACTTCGTTGGGCGCGTGTGATGCCAACATACATTAAGCGCCGCTCTTCTTCGATACGCGCGGCGATCGTTTCAGCTGGTGCGTCTGGATCACCTTTGTGCGGCAAGATTCCTTCTTCGACGCCGACTAAGAATACATGCGGATATTCCAATCCTTTGGAGGCATGCAAAGTCGACATACGAATCGCATCGGGATCTTCGTCCTTGCCTTCCATCATCGTCATGAGGGCGACCATCTGCGTCAGGTCTAACAAACTACGATGATCTTCGGTGCCGTCTTTGCCGCCACTGCCTTTTTGCGCCAACCATTGTGTGAAATCGACGACGTTTTGCCATTTCGCTTGCGCCGCTTTGTCGTCGAAGCTGTCGTACAAATAGCTCTCGTAATTGATTTCTTTCAAGAGATCCGCCAACAGTCGTTCAGCATGACCTTCGCGGTGCGCATGTGCTTCGACATTGTTGATGAAAGTGCAGAATTCACGCAGCGGACGTAGCTGCTTATCGCTCAATATCGCTTCAATACCGCCTTTAAAGACAGCCTCAAACAGCGAGCATTGCCATTGACCCGAGAAGGAACCCAAGGCTTCCAAAGTCGCCTGACCAACACCGCGACGCGGCGTGGTGATCGCACGGATGAAAGCGGGGTCATCATCTTCATTCGCGATCAAACGCAAGTAAGCGATGATGTCCTTGATCTCCGCTTTATCGAAGAAACTTTGACCGCCAGAAATCGTGTAAGGAATACGCTCTTTGCGCAAAGCCTGCTCAATCACGCGCGCTTGATGATTACCACGATACAGCACCGCATAGTCAGACCAGTTGGCGCGACGTTCGAAGCGGTGCGCCGACATCATCATCGCGATTTGTGCCGCTTCTTGCTCATCATCGGGCATGGTCAATACTTTGATCGGATCACCGAGGCCATGCTCGGACCATAAAGACTTCTCAAACAGTTTTGGATTGTTACCGATCACGGCATTGGCCGCCTGCAAAATGCGAGTACTAGAACGATAGTTTTGTTCGAGCTTAATCACACGCAAGTTCGGAAAGTCGACCTGCAGTGTCTTCAGATTTTCAATCGTCGCACCACGCCATGCATAGATCGCCTGATCATCGTCCCCGACCGCGGTGAACATCGGTTTTTTACCGATGCCCGAAACCAAAAGTTTCACTAATTCGTATTGGCAGGTGTTGGTGTCTTGGTACTCGTCGACCAACAAATAGCGCAAGCGCCGCTGCCACTTATCACGCACTTCTTCGTTGTTGCGGAACAGCTCTACTGGCAAACGAATCAGGTCATCAAAATCAACTGCCTGATAGGCCGACAAAGTCGCCACATAACTGGCAAAAATACGCGCTGCTTGCGCTTCATCTTCATCCTGCGCTTGAGCCAAGGCTTGCTCAGGTTCGACCAAGCCATTCTTCCAAAGAGAGATCGCGGTTTGAATACGACGAATCAATTGCTTATCAGTGGTAATCGCCAAATCCTGTACCAATGAAAAGCAGTCATCGCTATCCATAATCGAGAAGCGATCTTTCAAGCCGAGCGCGCGCGCCTCTTGCCGCAAAATCTTCACGCCTAAGGAGTGGAAAGTCGATACCGTCAATTGCTTGGCCTGTTTAGGCTCTTTCAAGAGCTTGGCTATCCGCTCTTGCATTTCCAAAGCGGCTTTATTGGTGAACGTTAAAGCGGCAATATGCTTGGCATCGTAGCCATGCATTTCGATCAGATTGGCGATTTTTTGGGTGATCACGCGGGTTTTACCGGAGCCTGCGCCTGCTAAAACAAGGCAAGGGCCATCCATGTAATTGACTGCTTCGCGTTGGGGTTGATTAAGACCGTGGGACATGAAAACTTCACTATGCTGTTAAGCCGACATTGTACTCTGTCAGCCACCTCAGCAACAGTGGCGCCCGCTAATTGACATACATCACTAACTTCGCTTCTTCGGGGCCAAGATGGCGCGTGAGTATTTGCATGATGGTGCCGTCATTTAACATGGTTCTCATCAAGGCTTGCCATTGTCTTGCTTGCTTTGCTGTAAAGGCTTTTTTTGATAAAACCAAAGCCGAGACTGCCTTGCTATTCGGATCCCAATCCAGATATCGCACTTTGCCATGCGGGGGATAGCGCTCGAAATAAAAACGATAAGCTAAAGGCGAAGCAATCGTTGCTGCAAAACGCCCATGTGCAAACATTCGATACAACGTATCAAGATCGCCCACTTGCTCCAAACGACCCGTCGCCTCCAAGCGCTCCGATAAAGCGTCATACAGCGGACTATATTTGAACGAACGCACGCCGCCCATCACCAGCTTCGGTGCGGCGATAAATTGATCCATGGTCACGATTTCACGCGGCACCTCAGGTCCAAGGATCACGTATTTCTTGTCCGTCAAATAGGCTGCGAACCAGGCGAACTTTTCGCGCTCAGGCGTCGGCACGCCGGAGGCCAACATATCCAAATTACCTTGCTCCAAATCGTACCAACTGCGTGCTCGAGGCAAGACCGTGACCGTGAAATCGCAACGGCTTCGTTTGATCAATTCTTGAATTACATCCTCGTCGATGCCACCGCGACCTTTGGTGTATAAGGCACCCATTTCGTAATGGGCGAAACGAATTGGCGTAGTTGGACAGAGGCTGCGATCCACCTGCAACGCAGCAGCTGGGAAGCTCACCAAAGCGAGCAAAAAACAGTTTATCCAGAGTCGAAAATTCACGAGTCAAACGCGTCTAAGTTTTCTATGAATACCAGTCACTTTGCCAAAAGTGACTCAGCTTACCGAAGTATTCCCCAAATATATGAGACGTTCAAACCTTTACGCACTTCTTGGCTCAATAACCAACAAACTTTCCCAGAATTTTTGCAAACTAACAAGACGCTAAATGGAAAGAATATGCATAAATGACAAATGCTGCTAGGATAGATTTAAGTATTTCTATTTACTTTTTCTCAGCCATGGACCTCATCGAAAAAGTCACCATTCAAGGTTTTCATCGCAGCCGACTAGGGGATGATCGCATTCACGCACTCGGTTATCGCGAAGCTGAAAGCCAACAACAACGCTTCATGGCGATGCTAGACTGGGGCAATTTAAATGGCAGCAGCGTTCTAGACCTCGGCTGTGGCTACGGTGATCTGAGACCCTTTCTTGCACAACACTATCAAGACACGATTTATCTCGGAGTCGATTTTCTAAAAGAGTTTATCTCCGAGGCACAACAACGCTACGGTCATTTACCCAACACACAATTCTTTCAAGCAGATTTTCTCAATGTTGGCCTGCCTGAGGTTGACTGCGTAATCGCCTCGGGCAGCCTCAACTATCGTAGCAAAAACGAACTCCATCCCTGGCAAACGATTTCCAAAATGTGGGAAGTTGCCCAACGTGGGGTCATCCTCAACTTACTCAACGCACATCACTTCAAAAGTGGCGCTTTGCTGTGCGGTTATGATCCAGAACAGGTACTCAGCTTCTGCCGTCAGCTCGATCCTCATGCCAGCCTACGGGACGACTACTTGCCTGATGACTTCACCATCTACATGCACAAGTAGTAAAAGACATATTTTAAATTTCCTATTTAAAACCATATGTTGATTTTACATGTAAAGAATCGTATTTACATGTTTTTAGATATATTTTGACGACAATAGACGTAGATAGCGAAAATTATTCAAATTGGTATTTGTTTTTTGCTAGCACAAATTCGAGGCAATCACTTAGATTTTTATTACTCTGTTGCAAAATCATCAAAGCCAATTGTTTCCATAATTACTTGCATGATAGTGTATCGGACTCGTTAAGATGCGCTTCCAAAATTGAGGAGCGCGGCGGGCGAAACTGACATCAACACGAACTATCTGAGACGGAGTGCAAGTGATCAACGCAGCCATCAGCCATCTCGCCAATCAGCTCAATCAGCAGTTTCGTAATAACTTTCATTTGATGGAAGACGTCGCAGTGGTTTCGAATTTGGTGGAACTTGATGGCACGCCCGCACCGAATGCGAACAATAAATTGGTGCTGACCTTAGTCAACATCGAGAAGGACACCATGCCCCACCGTCCTGGCAATGGCCGGCGTTCCGTTGCCGATGCCTTCTTGGTGCAAAGCAGCCCGTTATATTTGAATTTGTATGTGATGTTGTCCGCTAATTTTGGCGCAGACAATTATCCGGGAGCCTTAAGAACCCTCTCCCAGGCAATTAGTTTCTTTCAGCAGCAAGCAGTTTTCGATCGACAAAATAGCCCAGGCTTAGATTCACGCATCGATAAGCTGATTTTGGACATGGAGAATCTGAAGATCCCAGACTTGAATAATTTGTGGAGCCTCATGGGAGGCAAATACCTTCCCTCTGCATTTTATAAAGTCCGAATGATTACAGTTGATTCACGCGCGGTAGTGGGCCAAGCACCAATGATCACAGCGCCCGAGCGTGGTTTAGGAAGGTAGTGCAGAAATGGCACGGTATTTGCCTCTGTTTCGTTTGATACTAGCGCACGAGTTTTTCGCAAGCGATCGCGAGCTACCTTTGCAAATTCAAGCCACGAAAGCCTGTGCTCGACAAATGGAACAGGAAGGTTTGTTGTTGCGATCGATCAGCAATGGCATTGAAGTATGGAATGAAGTTCGCGAATTTGGTGATCCCGCGGCTAGCTTAGATTTCGAATTTTTGGTGTTGAGCAAAGATCCTTACCTCGAAACCTATACCGCATGGGAGGTGGCAAAACCGATCGCCTATCAGATCAAACCGGACGAGCACGGCGAAGCAACAGCGACAAATCAAGGCATCACCGCTGTCACCGTGGCCGAGCGCGACTTTGGCTTGAGTAGCTTTGAAAGACAAAAAATGGGCATCGTATTTTCTGTCGAGATGACGCAGGCATTACATGTCGAATCGGACCGAGAAATACAGCAGTATCACATTCAGTTGCGCAGTAAAGAGATGCATTGGAAGTACTACTTCTCTGGTGCTCTCGCAAAAAAGAAATTAGAAATTATCGATCTCGATGCAATAAATAGCGAGCCAGGATGTCGTTTTATTCCCAGCTCAAAGATCGTCACAGAAGATAGCTTGGCATTCGTTTCGAACGTCAAACTACCAATGAGAAGCATACCAACACAACGCTTTCAGCTACGTGAAGAGGGTGCCAACGGAAGAGTATTAATGAGGCGACTGCCAAACGCCAGCGTTGACAAAATTGGCAAAGAGAAAGGTCCGGACGGGCAATCACTGGTCGTTGCGGAAATTTATATTCATCAATAATTTTCAAAGGAACACTTATGGCTGGCGCGTATAAAACCCCCGGTGTCTATATCGTTGAAAAGAATGCCTTTCCGAACTCGGTTGTGGAAGTAGCGACCGCGGTTCCTGCATTCATCGGTTACACCAAAATAGCCGACAATAAAGGCACTTCTTTGCACGAAAAACCATGGCGTATTACTTCTTTGTCCGAATTCAAAAACTATTTTGGAGAAGAGCCGGACGACAAATTTGAGATCGCAGAAAAATCTGACAAGGAACATGCTGATTTCAAATCAGGCGACAAGGAATACGTGCTTAAGCGCCCTAACGGTAAAGCTGACACCAAACGCTATTACCTCTATCGCGCCATGCAATTGTTCTTCCAAAATGGCGGTGGCCCATGCTACATCGTTTCTATTGGCACTTACAGTGACCAAGGCGTCGAACGTAAACCATTAGAAAAAGGTATCGATATGCTCTTGAAGGAGCAAGAACCAACGATGGTAGTGATTCCTGACGCGGTAGCCTTAGAAGAAGGCGATTGCATCGGCGTACAACAGTACTCGCTAAAACACTGCGGCTACCAGATGAAAAACCGTTTCGCCATTTTGGATATTCACAATGGATTCAAGGAACGTTCAGACAACGACCCTGTCGCAGCCTTCCGTGGCGACCTTGGCACGAATTTCTTGAACTACTCCGCGGCATACTATCCTTGGTTGAATACATCGATTGTACAAACTACGGACCTCGGCTTCTCTAGTTTTGTTGACGTGTCGAAAGTCAGCGAATTGTTGTTAGCAGAAGCTGGTGGCGAGAATGCGCCACAGGATTTGAAAGACATCTTGGCTCAAGTTGGCAAAGCCGACCGCGATCCAAAAGCAAAGACCTACTTGTCCGACGACGAGTTGCACAAAATCTTGTTCTCTGTTTGCCCAACTTACTCCAAAATGTTGTTGGCCATCAAAAACAAACTCAACCTCTTGCCGCCAGCAGCAGCGATGGCAGGTGTGTACACCATGGTCGACAATGCGCGTGGCGTTTGGAAGGCGCCAGCCAATGTAAGCTTGGCTTCCGTCATCTCTCCAGCGGTGAATATTACGCATGACGAACAAGAAGACTTGAACGTCACCACAGCCGGTAAGTCGATCAATGCAATTCGCAGCTTCATCGGTGAAGGCACTTTGGTATGGGGTGCTCGTACTCTCGACGGCAATAGCCTCGACTGGCGCTACATCAACGTACGCCGCACCATGATTATGCTGGAAGAATCATTACGCTTAGCGACTAAGGCCTATGTATTTGAGCCAAACGTCAGCAGCACTTGGGTAACAGTGAAGAGTATGGCGAGCAACTTCTTGACCAGTATCTGGAAACGCGGTGGCTTGGCAGGTGCGAGCCCAGAAGATGCATTCAGCGTTAGCTGCGGTTTGGGTGAAACGATGACAGCTGAAGATATTCTCGAAGGCTACATGCGCGTCACTATTTTGGTTGCTTTAAGCCGCCCAGCGGAATTCATTGAAATCACGTTCCAACAACAAATGCAGAAGTCATAATCCGGCGCTGACGGTGTCAGCCTAAAGGCAAAGACACCTTGTTCCGACAATTTTTAACTTATTTATTTTAGAAGAGGTTTGTTATGGCAGATGACGGCTCAGCACAATCAAGCAACGTATGGCCTTTACCGAAGTTTTACTTCCGCGTGAAATGGGACGCCAACGAAATGTCTTTCCAAGAAGTTTCTGGTCTCGATATTCAATCTGAAGAGATCAAGTATCGTCACGGCAATAGCCCAGTTTTCTCAGTGATCAAAATGCCTGGCATGAAAAAGTACGGCAATATCACGATGAAAAAAGGCGTATTCAAAGGCGACAACAAGTTTTGGGATTGGCTCAACCAAATCAAGATGAACACCATCAAACGTGTGCCTGTCACCATTAGTTTGCTCGACGAGCAAGGTAACGACACGATGGTATGGACTTTGACGAATGCATGGCCAACCAAGATTTCAAGCACCGACTTGAAATCCGAAGGCAATGAGGTAGCGATTGAGTCCATCGAAATCGTGCATGAAGGTTTGACGATCGACAATAAATAATCAACACCATGAGTGGTGAATATTTCGAGGGGGGTTATCCCCCTCCGGCGTTTTACTTTACCGTCACCATCGGCGATGGAATGCAAGTGCCAGATGCTTCGTTTAGCGAAGTATCTGGCATTAGCATTGAAATGGAGACCGAAGCTGTGGTGGAAGGCGGCGAGAACCGCTTTGTGCATCAGCTTCCAAAAAGTATCAAGCACCCCAATCTCGAACTCAAGCGCGGTCTGACGACTTTAAGTTCGCCTTTGGTGAAATGGTGCAAAGATACGCTGGAAGGCGCTTTCATCAAACCCATTGAACCAAAAACCATCGTCGTCAAACTCAATGGCGCCGAAGGTGAAGTGTTACGGGCTTGGGCTCTGATCGGCGCATATCCTGTGAAATGGGATGTTGAAGGATTTAACGCCACCAAGAATGAAGTGGCGATCGAAAAAATGACGTTCGCATATACCTATTCAAAACGTAGCAAGTAAACACGGGCAACAACATCATGGCCATCGAAATCAAAGAATTGATTATCAAGACCAACATCGTGAACCGTCCTGTGGCAGAGGAACACGAGGTGGTGGCAAATGCAGACGCAATCAAAGAAGAAATTCTGGCGCAATGCAAACAAATGATGCAAGCCATGCTGCGTGAACGGCGGGAGCGTTAATCGTGTCGGGCCAAAAAACTCTACTCAAAATTTCTGGCTGTAGCGTGGCCAAAAACGGCACCATTAGTGTCGATTCCTCGCGCCCTGTGTTCCAAGCACTGATTAACCCCAGTGGCTATGGCCATGACTTTTCGATTAAGTACGCCAAGAATCAATCCTTAGGGCAGGCAGGAAATGAATCCAAATTTCACGCCAGCCAACCAGAAAAACTCAGTTTAAAAGAACTAGTTTTAGATGGCACAGGTGTCGTACCAGGCACGACTAAATCGGTCAAACAACAAGTACAAGAATTACGCGATGCCGTCTACACCTATGTCGGCACCAAACATGAGGCGCCGATTGTCCAAGTAGTGTGGGGTAGCTTGATTTTTTATGGTCGTGTCGAAGGACTTAAGTTTGATTACACACTCTTCAAACCGAACGGTGAACCGCTACGCGCCAAGATTTCATTGAATTTCGTGGAATACACCAGCGCAGCAGAGATCGTCAAAGAGGAGGCCAAAAATTCGCCGGACCTGACCCACCTCATTGAAGTCAAAGCAGGCGACACCTTGCCGCTGCTATGCAATCGCATCTATCGCGATCCCAACTATCACCTCGAGGTTGCACGCATCAATGGTTTAAGTTCGGCACGTCAATTAACGCCAGGCATGACGCTGCGTTTTCCGCCCTTAGCCTAAGTGAATTAGAAGAAGGAACCATCACATGGCTGACTCTCCCCTCAACGATAGCTCCGGCGTCCTCAGCTTCACCATTACCTGCGATGGCGAGGCGATGCCAGACCTTGTCCAAGTCGTCTCGATTGAAACTCAACACAGCATCAACCGTATTCCAACAGCATTGATCACCATCATTGATGGCGATATGCCGAACGCTGAGTTTCCAGTAGCGGATGCCGGTAATTTCAAACCAGGAACTGAGGTCGTCATTAGCGCAGGGTATGAAGGCACAGTGAAGCAAATTTTCCAAGGCATAGTGATTAAACACTCGGTCAAGATCACCGGAGATAATTATGCGCGCTTACTCATTGAATGCAGAGACAAAGCCTTAGCGATGACGGTCGGCCGCAAGAACGCTAACTATGTCGACAAAAAAGATAGCGATATCATCACCACCCTGATTGGCGCTTACAGCGGCCTAACCGCCGACGTTGAGGCGACCACGATTACGTACAAAGAATTAGTCCAATACTACAGCACCGACTGGGATTACATGATGGCGAGGGCCGAGGCCAATGGTCTCTTAGTCACGATTGATGCTAGCAAGGTCACTGTCAAATCGCCGCGAGCCAGCGACGCTGCGGTGCTGACCTTGACTTACGGTCACGACTTGATGGAATTTCATGCCGATCTCGATGCGCGTTGGCAGCTGAACTCGGTCACGAGTACCAGCTGGGATTTAGCAACGCTAAAGATTGTCCAGCAAACCGCCACGCCTGCCACCTTAACTGGGCAAGGTGATATCGCCTCGAAAACTCTAGCGGAAATATTGAACGTATCTGACTTTGGTTTACAAACCGCAGCGCCTTTAGAGTCCGGTGCATTGACTGCTTGGAGCAAAGCGCAACAGACCAAAGCAGCCATGTCGCGCATCCAAGGTCGTATGCAATTTCAAGGTAGCGCGCTGGCGAAACCCGGCGTAGTTTTAGAATTGGCGGCGGTCGGTAAACATTTTAATGGCAACGTGATTGCCAGCACCGTCATCCATCGTCTTCAAGACGGCAACTGGATCACCGAAGTCGAATTCGGCATGCCAAGCTACTGGTTCACGGAAGAACACCATTTGCAAGCACCTGAGGCTGCCGGGTTAACCGCAGGAATCAGTGGACTACATATCGGTATCGTCATGAAGCTCGATGCCGATCCTGAAGGTCAATACAAGATCCAAGTCGATATTCCTCTCATGAATGCTGACACGGTCGGCGTGTGGGCGCGCCTCGCTAGCTTCTACGCGTCGTCAGGCTTTGGCTCCTTTGTGATTCCAGAAATTGGTGATGAAGTTGTACTCGGCTTCTTCAACAATGATCCATCCTGCCCCGTCATCTTAGGCAGCCTCTACAGCTCCAAACACACACCACCATACGAACTCACCGCCGATAACAATATCAAGGCGATGGTGACGCGTAGCAAACTGAAAATGGAGTACGACGACGGCAAGAAAGTCATTACCTTGATCACCCCTGCAAATAACAAGATTGTCATCAGCGATGATAGCAAGTCCATCTTATTACAGGATCAAAACAATAATAAAGTCGAGCTGAGTTCCTCTGGCATTCTGCTCGATAGCCCAAAGGATATCACCATCAAAGCCTTGGGCAAGGTCGTCATCAATGCGACGCAAAATATTGAAGCTACCGCTCAGATGGACGTCAAGGTCACGGGGCTGAATATCACCAATACCGCCAATGTGGGTTTCACGGCCAAAGGAACCGCGACCGCGGAATTATCTGCTGCTGGCCAAACCACCGTCAAAGGCGCCATGGTGATGATTAACTAATGTGAGAACAAGGATACGCACATGCCACCAGCCGCTCGAATTACCGATATGCATGCTTGCCCCATGGTGACACCAGGCGTGCCACCGATTCCGCATGTCGGTGGCCCCATCTCAGGCCCTTGTGTACCAAACGTTTTGATTGGTAGTTTGCCCGCAGCAGTGCTCGGCGACATGGCCGTGTGTGTAGGCCCGCCCGACACCATTGTTAAAGGCAGTGCGACTGTCATGATTAGTGGCCGCCCCGCGGCACGTATGGGTGATACTTGCGCGCATGGCGGCACGATTGTCCTTGGTTTTCCGACCGTGATGATTGGTGGTTGAACATGCAAGCTCACAACGAAACGTTTCGAGAGGCCTAAGACGTGAGTAATGACGTATCTTTTTTAGGCACGGGGTGGAGTTTCCCGCCTGAATTTTCCAAACGCGGCACCGTGTCCATGGTGAGCGCGGCGGAAGATATTCGTCAAAGCTTACACATCATCCTCGCCACGAACTTAGGTGAGCGCGTCATGCAACCAAGTTTTGGCTGCGGTATCAAGAGTCAAATCTACGAAAACATCAACGAGAGCACGCTCACAGTCCTGAAGGATTTAATCAGTCGCGCGATCTTGTTTTACGAACCGCGTGTGAAATTGGAATCGATAGCCACCGATAGCTCGGCAGCCTACGACGGCAGACTCGATTTCTTAATTAACTACAGCATCATCGCCACCAATACGCGCCATAACATCGTGTATCCATTTTATTTGCGCGAGGGCACCGATGTGCAGCTCTAATCGTGTCACTGGAGATCTATGAAGTCACAATGGATGATACGTGACGGATTAGCACAAACGCAGCGGCATCGACCAGCGCTGCGCGGTGACTATTTTAAACTCGATGATCTCAGCTTTGAACAACTGCTGTTCTTAGCGACGGAATATGCGCGCTTGATGCATTTCTTTCAGCTCGATCTGAGCACGGATGGCACGTGGCAAGCTTTCTTCAGTGCTGACGAGAGCATTTTGATGGCAAGCATTCTAGCGCTCAAGCCCCATGAACTAGCCGATCAATTCGAACTACGTTTGCAGATGCAACCGAGCTATCGCGATTGGTTTCGCGACGACATCGTGCGGAAAATCGACTTGTCCTATCGTGAGCAATTGAATTCTCCGCTAATGCTACTGCGTCTATTTGATCAATGGTACACGACATTATTGGTGCAACAAGGTCATGCTTCCGGCGAACTCCGTAGCCTATTAGAAGGTATCTTGCGTGGACTCAAGTGGGAAGTGCAAACCCTGGTCGAGGCAACCCCACGTTTGCTGCAGTCGTACACGCAGAATTTGTTTTCCGAGCAATTTCGTAAACTCGTCGATTGGCCTTTGCCACAGGTCAGCCATTCCGCGACCAGCACTAAATCTGAGGCCGAAAAGACGCCGCTGCACGGCGACGCCAAAGCATTTAGCCGTAGTGAAGTTAGACATAATTTTCATACGCTCAATCAAGCCTTGCGCATGTTGCAAAAAGGTGTGCGCCAACTCCTGCCTGAATCCCTCAGCAGCGGTGCGCATGATCCCGCGATTAGTCTCTTGCTGACTTTTGCTAAGCAATACCAAACACTACAAACGCGACTGAATCGTTTCGCCGATAAGCACATCGATTTCTACTATCATGATGTGCTCGGACTCAAACAAGCACCGCCGCAGGCCGATAGTGCCTATTTGGTGATGCAGCTCAATCCATCAGCACCGCAAGTAGCGATCGCCAAAGGTACGGAATTTATAGCAGGCCAAGATGAGAGTCTCAACGACATCGTTTATACGGCAGATGAAAGCAGCATTCTGAATAATGCCCGCGTGAGCTCTCTGCACACGATCTACTTCGAACGTAAGAATAAAGAAAAGCGCCTATTACGCACGCAAGCGAGTTACTACCACCCTATCGATGTACTCGATGCGGATGCCGAACCTGGAGCACATGAGAAGTTACCCCCGCTACCCTTGATGGGCGCGCCCAAGCCAGGTGAACATATTTCGGATGTCAGTGCGGCACGCTTTGGTTTTGCCATCGCCAGTCATACCTTAATGATGCAAGAGGGTGAGCGACATATTCGCGTCCTCTTGAAAATGCGCCACAACAGTCGTTACACGATTGAAAACAGTTTGCGAGAACTCACTGGCGGCACCTCGGAGTTACGTCTTAGTGACGAATTCATCAAGCTGGTGCGCAGCATGTTCCGCATTTCCATCACCACCGAAACCGGTTGGTTCGTGGTTCCAGAATATCGTCCTGAGTACCAAGGCCTGAATCCTGATCTGCCAGAAAACTGTTTGGCGATCTACATTCATTTGCCGTCAGCAACGCCAGCAATCACGGGCTACGATAGCAAAGTACACGGCGAGGAATTTCAGACCAAATCGCCGATCTTACAATTCGAAATGACACGTAATGAGTATGCCTATCCTTACGACATCTTGACACATTGGTTGCTCGAAGAAATCGATTTGGAGGTTGAAGTCAAAGCCTGCCGTCAATTGATTTTGCACAATCAGATTGGGCAATTAAGCGCCTTAGCACCATTTACGCCATTTGGTCCCCTCCCTGATCACAGTTCTTACTTAATCGTCGGCTGCGAAGAGGTACTCGGTAAACAATTGCGTGACGCCTCAGTCGATATCGAGTGGGCCGGTTTGCCTAGTAACTTGGGCGGGTTCGCTGAATACTATCGCGGCTATCAAGATCCTTTGAAGGCGGATGCGATTAAGGTCAAGTTATCGGTACTGGTCGATGGTAAATGGAATAAGTTAAACGCTTCTTCATCCTTGTTTGAATTTGAAGCCAAAGAAGACGGCAGTCCAAGTGTGCAAGTGCGTACGGAAAACCGCATCGCATTTACGCCTTTAATGTCCTTGTACAAACCAACCCATCCGCAAGCTTTACCGAAAGATGGTGCGCGTTTCATTTATAACTCCAGCACCATGAATGGCATGTTCAAACTGAGTTTGGACGAACCCGATGGCGCCTTCGGACATCAAGAATATCCCCAGCTCCTGACCCGTGTTCTCACCCAGAACGCGCAAAAGAAAAAGATAGGCTTGATGACGGCACAACCGAATCCGCCGTACACGCCGCAGATTAGTCGCATCGTTTTCAATTACAAAGCGTATTCGACGATTAACTTCGATCAAAACCAGTCTGAGTTAGCCAGTCAACATCAGGAAGTCTTTTTGCACTTGCATCCCATGGGTAGCAAAGTCATGCGTGTTAATGAGAGCAAAATGATTCCGCTCGTACCGCACTACCCTGCGGCCGGCAATCTAATGATTGGACTCGACGCAGAACGCCTGCAAGGTCAGTTAAGTCTGTATTTCTATCTGCGCGAGGATTCTTTGCCGATGGCAAGCGGCACACATACGAATATCCAGTGGTGGTATTTGTCATCGAATCGTTGGCGCCGTTTTGAGCAAGCACATATTTTGGACGATTCCACACATGGCTTCATGACCTCCGGCATCGTGCAATTGCAAATCCCTGAAGAGATGAATAAGGATCATACGGTGATGCCGTCGGATCAATTTTGGCTCGGCGTTACGGCGGATCAGGGAATTGAACGCTTCTGTAGTTTGTACGGAGTATTTGCACAAGCAGTGCGCGTGACTTGGTCACCACAACATGGCAAAAAAAACGCCCCTATTTTACCTGCTTTACGCATACAAAATAGTAAAAGCCCTATCCCCGGCGTCAATGGTGTTTTGCAAGTGCGCAGCAGTTTTAATGGAAAGGCTGCCGAAACCCGTGAACAGTTTAGAACACGTGCCAGCGAACGTCTGCGACACAAGAATCGTGCGCTGACCACCAATGATTACGAATCGATGATCTTGGAACATTTCCCGCAGGTGTATAAGGTGAAGTGCTTCCCCCATTTGTGTTCAGCGCAAAACCCACAACATCGCATACGGCCAGGACATCTCTTGATCGTCCCGATTCCACATCTCAATTTAGGCGGTCACGGTAATCAACGACCGACACTGAGTGGGCACCTGATTCAGGAGATCCACGACTTCGTGCGGCTGTATGCGCCCGCCGATGTGCAAATCAGCGTGGAGAATCCTGTCTACGAAGAAGTTCAGGTGCGTTGCACTGTCAAACTCAACACGGGCAATCAACACCCGCGACAATTTGGCACGAAATCCAGTACCCAAAGCCAAATGAGCGGTCGCTACATCGAACAAATTAATCGCGCGATTTGCGAATACCTTTCGCCATGGAATGAGCGTGGCATCAATCAACATTTTGGTTGGCATATTCAACAGCACAATGTGATCTCATTCTTGCATGACCTCGACTATGTTGAAGAAGTGAGCGGCGTCTCTTTGCTGCAAATTTCCCCCTTAGGCGATGTCGGTGATCTACGTTTCTACTTAAAAGACAATGCGAATTTGCCGCGTCACGAGAAAGATCTTAGCCCAAGTTATCCATGGAGTATCGCGGTACCGCTGCCAGAACATTGGATTGTCGTTCTGGATCAATTTGAACAGAGAAATCCAAAAGCACTTGGCATTAACGAATTAAAAGTAGGCTCTACCTTCATTATTCCGGCAAGGAAATCGACATGACACGACGTAACCGACACATCCTACAAGAGCGTTTCCAGCACGGCAAAATGCCGACGGAAGAGGACTTCTCGGATCTCATCGAATCCATGCTCAATATGCTCGACGAAGGCTTTGATAAGACAGAAAAAGAAGGCTTCAAAGTCGCGCAATTACGCGATGGCAAACTAATGAGCTTCTACAAGGACATCAATATCGGTGATCCGCTTTGGTCCTTTGGCTTAGATAAAGGAAGCACGAATCTGAGTATTACGGACACCCGCAATCAAGCTTTATTGACGCTATCGAGCACCACCAGTGTCGATGGTATTCATCATAGCGGTGTTGGGATACGCCAAGCGCAGCCACAACATGAACTCGATGTCGCCGGTTGCATCGCCTCCTATGCACGCGTTGGACGACCTGGTGAGATGTCAGTGCCTGCCGATGGCAACTGGTATGACATCACCGAAAACATGACGGGTTGCCAGGCTTGGGAAGTGGTCGCTGGCGTCGGCGCGAAAGACAGCGAGGGGCGCTATGCCTTAACCCATGCGATCGCCATGAATGCCTTCAATAGTAACGGGAGCATTGATTACAATCAAACCTATTTTGGCAATAAGTGCAGTCGGATTGAATTGCGCTGGATGGCAGATGATGCTGACAAGCCCTTTGATTTTCGTTTGCAAATGCGGGTCGGATGTAGCTATGGTGAAAATGTCTGGATCAAATATCACATGACACAACTGTGGTTAGACACCTTGATGTTGGAGAGTGATCAAGAGCCGACGCGACAACCGGTTCCTCAGTACGACGCCAAAGGGAAAGTCATTAAACAGAAATGAGTACGTCGTTGATTTCATTCCAGCTGTCACTAACGCAAGCCGATCTCGTTATCGAAGCTTTGTCCGAGCAGCCCTTCAAAACGGTGTTTGATTTGATTGGTCAACTCAATCGGCAGGCGGCTGCGCAAGTGGATCGTGCTGACAGCGGAGCGCAGATGCTTAGTTTCGAATTGGAAGCAGCACAAGTGAGAATCGTGATCGAGGCCTTGGGCGAGTTTCCCTACAATCGCGTCCATCAATTGCTGGCACTGATGCATCAGCAATTGGCGAACCAAACACGTTTAGGGCGAGGTGAATAAGCGTGGCTGTTCCAGATCACATCAAACGCTTGCAAGCTGATGCCGATGGCCTCGATTTCGATGGCCTGCGTCGACGCGGCATTGAGCTCTTACAGCAGCTCTCGAGCGGTCGTTGGACTGACTACAATCTGCACGATCCGGGCGTCACCTTGTTGGAACTCTTGTGCTACGGCCTGACCGACTTGGTGTACCGAACCGATTTCGCCGTTGCAGACTTTCTCAGTAATGAAACGGGCACGATCGACTTCCACGCTCAAGCGCTGTATCCTCCAGCCGAGATCTTCCCGAATCATGCGGTCACTGATCTGGACTTTTGTAAGCTCTTATACGATCAATTACCTGAGATCGAAGACGTCTGGGCCCATAGCCATACGGAAGCCCATAGCACACGCGGTTTGATGAGCGTCTTTATCAAGCCGCATGCATCCTTATTCCGGCACACGCAGGAGGAACAGAGCGCCGCCCACAGACAACTTCGACACGCCGCAGTACAACTGTTATCGCGCTACCGCAGCCTCGGCCGTGATATCGACGACATCCACATCGTTCAACCCACACCGTTCACTTTAGCGGGCGATATAGAAATTGACGATAGTCGCAGCCGTGCCGAAATTTATGCAGATATTATTTTCCGGTGCGCCAAGCTGGTCACCTCAGGCAGCCAAATCACACGTTTTGAAGAGGCGCTGAGAGAAGGTAAGACTTGGGATGAAATATTGTCTGGCCCACTGACCGAACGCGGCTATATCGACGAAGCGAGTTTTCTGCAAGAGAGTTACGACATTGATGTGATCAAACTCATCACCTTAATTCGCCATATCCCTGGTGTATTGCGCGTGAATCAATTGTCACTCATCGATGAGCAAGGTCAGACCCACGAGCATCTTCAATTCGATCATCACGATGCGAATTGCCCGGTACTGCACTTCATCAACACGCCAGAAATGATTCTCGCGCTGCGCTTACACTACAGCAAAAACGCAACGCTAGAACCGATGGTCGCGGAGGATATCGAGCAAGTTCTTAGCGTTCGTACGCAACGCGAAATTCATGCCTTCGGCGAGCAAGTCACCTTGTTCTTACGTAAGTATGAATTCGAACACGAAGCGTTCCGTCGCAACCGCGCCAGATTAGATCAATTAATTCCCTTACCCAAAGGGGAAGCGCGTCAGTTTGATGAGTATTTTTCTTTGGGTGAGCACTTACCTGCGATCTATGGCGTCAATCATTTTGGAGTACCACAATCTGAACCCGATGCAGTGCATGCTAAAGCACGTCAATTAAAAGCCTATCTGTTCCCGTTCGAACAGATGATGGCGAACTATCTGAGTTCTTTGCAGCATCTGCGTCAATTGTATTCCTTAGATCCTTGTTTAGATCGCAGTTACTTCACGCAGTTTTTGAGCAATCAAGAGATTCCCAATCTTGAGGTCCTGTACACCAACAAAGCAAATCAAGCTGAGCTGGAACGGATTGTAGCGGGACAAGATAATTTTGAAGAACGCCGCAATCGCGTACTCGATAGCCTACTCGCCTTATATGGCGAGAACTATCCAGAAACCGAGTTACGTCGCTACGATGTCTACTTCAAACAGTATGTTGGTCGTCAGATCTTACTCAACAAAATTTATTTGCTACGTCACCTCTGTGACCTCAGCAGTGGCCGCGGCACAGGACGTTGTTTGACAAACGCTTGGCATCACGATGCGACCTCGCCTATCGAGCGCAAAGTTCGCATCTTGCTCGGCAGCTTCCAAGAGCAACAAGATCCTTCTTTAATCAGCCATCTGCAAGGTGAGACTAAGCTAATTAGCGACAAGCGCTATCTGGAACGACTGCAGAAGCAGATTAATTATCCGAGCGAATTACATTTCGATAAGTTGGAAGTGGTTCCCTTACCGAAAAGTGAATCGTACAAAGAAGATTTTCGCATTCCCCACGGGACGGTTTGCGATGCCATGCTGCAGCAAGGAACGCGTTGGGAAAACTATCGTATTCATCGTGTCAGCGAACAACATGCTTGGTTATGCTTACTGACCAAAGACGAACAAATCTGGCCTATCTGCTTCTTACCGATCGCCGAAATTAGTCAATTCTTACGCTGCTTGATCGATGCGCTCGCTGGACAGTGTTTGCAAAGCGAAGGCGTGCACGTGCTCGAACACATCCTATTGCGTCCTCGTGCACCAACTGGGCAAGACAACCACAAACGTGCGATTGATCACGAATTTTACTGTCACCGTGTCAGTATCATCTTGCCTGCCTATACCGCACGCTTCCAAGATCCGAAAGCGCGTTTGTGGGTTGAGAAACTCATTGCAGAAGAATTGCCAGCGCATCTCTTACCAGAATTCTATTGGTTGGACTTCGCCTTCCTCGCGCAATTTGAAAATCGTTATCAAAAATGGCTAACGCAGTTGGCTCTGCACGTTGACCTCGACTATCAAGGCGATTGCAGCGAACTCGATCGCAGCGCGGAAGACGTGATCGAGTTTCTCAAGAAGAACCGTCATCAACAAATCAATCGTTATTGGATTTGATCATGACTGCCGCCCACGCCAAGCCAGTTCAACATGCGATACACGCTTTGGAAGTTGATCTCTCGATTGATGGGATCAACGACAGCGTGGCGCGTGATAGTGGGCATTACACTGACTGGGTGCGCCGCGTCTTCTTACCGATTGTCGAAGAAGTGGTCGAACAAAGTGCGCAAGAGGCCGGACTCACCAACCATTTACATCAACGAATTAGCAAACTCGAGATCGATTTGGGTGATATCGAAGCTGACATCGCCGATCATGAAGCAGCTCGACGTTTAAGAGCTAAGCTCAGTGATGCGCTGATGGAGCAACTGCGTCGTCACAATCGGGACACCTACTCGGCGGCCAACACAAAGACTGAAGCCTCGCTTTCCGTCTCTGAAACGCAGCAAAGCGAACAAGAAGAGGCTCTTCTGAACTATCTGAAGTCAGGCCAACTAGATTGGCAATTCGCAAATCATCCGCGCTTCGCCCACAAACGTCTATTGCAAGAGACTTTGCTACGCGCAAATGATCAACGTCTCTTTGAAGAGATTCGTCAACATCCCACCCAACTCTTACGCTTAGTGCGCCAGTTTGATGAAGCGGATCGCTTCCAGCTACTGAAAAAACAGTTGGGTGCATGGTCGAGCAATGAGCGCGAGTACCTACTCGATTGGCTCAGTTTGGAGCTCACACTGCATGGCGATCAACTCGACTATTGCGAAGATTTGTGGCTACACGTGCTCAGTAATCTCAACACCACCAATATCGAACGGACGCTACGCACGCTGGCCTTGGGCTTCTACGCCTCAAAGAATATTCGCGCCCAAGTGCGTTTCGCTGAGTATAAGAATGACATTCAACGCCGCGCCAACGAACAACATTTTAGCGTTGACTACGCCCAAAACTTACTCAGCAATTTAGCTCACCTTTTTATGATCGAAAGCGGCGATGCTGCTACTGCCCATTTCGCGTTTAATCAGCAGGATGCGGCCGAATTCTTCTTAAATAATGCTGCGCTTAGTCCAAACGAAACGAGGCGCTTGAGCTTCATCGACACCGAATCTGTCCTCGAAGAATTTCTTGCGATGATCGCGGCTGGCGACAATGAAGCGATGTTAGACCTCGTGCATCGTAGTGATCAATTTTTGCTGCAACACCTCAAACGCCTGCATCAAGATCGTGCAAGAATTTGGCAACAGAATTTAAGTTTCAACGCCAAGCTCGCACTCTTACAAGTGTTGCAGGCTGAGTGTGCTTGGATCTTCACCGCACTAGCGAGTTTGGATGCTTCGCCGGCATCGAGCACCTTGCTCGCAGAAATCGTTGATGACGCCCTCTTGCAACCAGTAGCAAGCCTGCGCGCAGCAGCACTAATCGACCGCATCGAAGCACAATACTCGACACAACTGCTTGAATTCACGCCATTTGCGCAAGCCGTCAAAGATCTCCATAACGCAGATGCAAAGCAGATTCTGCAGCATTTCAAACAACTGGCTCATGATGCGGCAGGTCTTGCGAGCTTACGACGTTTATCCCATACCCAGTTGGGTTCACTGATAGAAAAACTCAACCTCGACCAAAGCATCAACGCGCTGACAACTCTCTATCCGCACCAGACATCCTGGGTCGAGGCGATCATTCGTAGTGCCGATGCGCAAACAAGTCATCCCAACTTTGTCGCTTTCAATACCCTGTGGCGTATCATTCGCGCCGCGATGAATCTAAGCTATGGCGCGAGCTTGCCGCATGCCGTGGCACATGCGCTGTTGGAAATCGCTTTACACGACAGCACACAACAAGCGAGCCCGATTGAGCTCACACGTAAGCTGTTCGCCCGCCTGCGTGCCCATGGTGTGCTACAAATGAGTTCAGCGCTCAAGCTCCAGCAGAAAATGTCCACCGCATTGCAGGCTTCTCTCCAAGCGTGGATGGACACTGAAAAAATGCAGGATTGGGTCGCCGTCACGCAAGCACTCACAGCTGAGGTCGATCCGACGACCATTACGACGACTGCGCTAAAAGGCAGCTGGCTCTTGTCGCACTACTCCGAGCACGCACTATGGGTCGAACATCTGGTGAAGAATCCCAGAGCGGCAATACAAATCTACCGTCATTGGCAACCGGCTCAGAGACGCGAGCTCATCCAAACACTCAAGCCGGCATTGCGAACTAGCCTGATACAAGCACTGTATCCACAACAGTCGCTGATGGTCAGAGAGCTTTTGCAAGGTCTTAATGATCTGAAAAGCTTGATCGACAAGGCTTATGGCGACAGTCTGCTAGTACGCTGGAATCACACGCAAATCCAGCATGCAATCGAAGACACTCTGCTTGGCATCGCCGAGGGCACGATATCAACCAGTACCCTGCCCCAGTTGTTGCCTATCGAGGTTAGCACCGCATCGATGCAAAATTTACTGGCGGACTTATTAAGCGCGGTCAGCGATCGCCCACATGCATGGTGGCGCACAGCAATCAACCGACTCCTGACAACACCAGACCACTTAGCGCCCTCGCAAGCACATCAGAGCGACAAACTCGCCGTGCCTGCACCGCCACATTCACTGACACAGCAAACACGAAACCTATTACCAAACTTGGTGAATCAACTTCGTCTTGAACAAATCCGGCACGAGGTTGAAGTTGAAGTTGCTGAAATTAAGGCTGCAGCGACTGGACAAACACATCCGGTATACACCCGTTATCAGGCATGGCTGCTAGGGCAAACTGAACTATCGGCGCTCGATCTTAGTTTGTCCGAGGCATGGCAATTCTTCTTGTGGTGGCAAGCAGCACATCCACAACATCTTGCCAGTGCAGAATGGAATGGTTTACTAAGCCTATATCGCTTGGCATACGATTTACCTGCCGAGGCAAACGCCGGGCGAAATGCAACGCGCGATTTGCTGGTAACACTGCTGAGCGAGATCAAAGTCGCTCAAGATCAGCACGGCATAGAGCACGTACCGCTTATCTCCGAATCGTCCTTACTGGCGATTGAGGCCTTAAACTGGCGCCTGCAGCATCTGCAAGATCTTCAATCAACAGAGAATGACACCAGCACTTTCGTCGCAGTAAAACAATCCAACACCTCGACCACGCTGACACGACAAGTCGATCTCGCCAGTCTACTAGGTGCACAACAAGTCCTAGCATCACTACATATCGACCAAGCGATGTTCACTGTGTTGGCGGATTTGGATCAGTTGGCAACACGAGAACTGAATAGCAACCAAGCCCGCGCGATTCTCCGACTAGAGCAGTTGCTGGGCCTCCGACGCAATCTAGATGCGAACGCTAAGGATCTAGCACCGAATCTATCTGCCCCATCCGCATCATTAGCGCAGGCCAACGAGTCCACCGAAGGCCTAGAGAAAATCTTAGCAACCTTGATTCAAGTCAGTAGCGGTACCCCAAGCAACACCGAGGCGAGTCAGATCAGCGCAGAGCAGTATCAGGAATTGTTGAACCTTTGGTTCCAAGCTCTTGGCCAGGCCGATGCCGCCTTGCCTTTCCTGAGATGCATAGAATTCTACGGTGCACAGATCAGCGACGATGCAAGCCGCGCCCGTTTTACGCAATTGGTGTTGTATGAGCTGCTACTGCAACGCGACATTGATGTTGAACGCTTACTGGAACAAGCCAATCAAGAGAAGTCCGCTACTGTCCCAGCAACAGCACTAAACCAGCCACTTCAACTTGGCGAGAGTACGCGCCTCAACAGTCAAGCAGCCGCGGCCATTGATCTACAAGAAGACGCTATTCCGCTCGCGCTGAGACAGGTGCAGACGATGATCGCCAGTCCGGCGCCTTCCGATTTGGAAACATCGTTGCAAGGAAACTGGGAAGCGGTATCGAATCAACTGAGCAAACCTGCGTTGCGTGCATGGTTGGTTCATTATTTGAGCGAGCAATTGCTATCGAACCTGATGCAAGAAGCGAACGCGATTTCGTCGACCACAAAAGATCAATGGCGCGCGATTTTAAGGCGTAGTTTGCAACAAGCGCAAGCGGCTCACCTCCTCTTACTTTTGCAACTCGCCCTGCACGAAAGCACAAGTGCACGTGCACAACAATTGCGCCGCATTTTGCGAGATGAATTTGCGGTCACGCTTGATCTAAGTCAGCAAGCAGGTAGCATGCTCGGGCACCTCAAACAGTGGAGCACCAAGCTGCGCGCGAACTTTGCTATTTTCTCACCCACTGTTGTACGTGTTGAAGACTCCAATTCCGATCAAGATGAGGCCTTCGCCTTTACTGAGCTAGCACACCAACTCTATCGCGAAGACGACTCTACCCACTTGAGTGCGGACATCAGTGCGAACGTCAAAGCGGACGTCAAAGTGGCCCCGTCATCGACGTCGAGCCTACCACGAAGCTGGCACGAGCACTTGCCACAGATTCTGGCAGAAGCCATGCTCGGTACTAATTTGGCACCGCTCGATTCAGTATGGTCAGTGTTGGTCGCCCAGCATGGCGATGATTTGCGTCGCGCACAGCGTCAATACTTGCGACAAGCTCAGCAAACCCGTCGTTTAGTTGAACAGAATCCGCAAGACAAAATTCTCGATCTGATCACAGTCAACTCGCCGCGCTTTGGCCATTTAGTCAAACTCGTCATCAAAGCAGCAAGCGTGCTACAACAGGGCTTACCGACCCAGCTCGATCAAGCAAGGTGGCAGATGGAAGTACTCGTTTTCAGTTATCAAGCGAGTCTGCAACGCGAGTTCTTAGCACAGACTTCGGCGCATCAATTGCTAAGCCTGTTGCGCCAGCAAGCCCACTGGTCATCAACAGAGCAAGAGCGTGCAAAGGAAACCAAACTTCTTCGCCACATCTACTATGCAAGCCTGTCGCACGGTGACTCATATTTATCTCAGCAGTTGGCAGCCTTGCTTGGCGAACGCGATTGTCTCGATTACGTTGCACCACAAACCGAAACTCTGAGCGCGACAACCGATTCCCTTGTGACTCCACATAGTTTTACTGAAGAACAAGCGCTTGTCACCGACGAGGAAGTGCTCGAGCTCTTAATCGCCAATCTCGGTGCCAGCAGCGATATCGCCAAGCTCATACACGAGTTGCGCGATTTGAACGCTTTGCGAGACTCAGGGGGCTTGCCTGATGAACAAAGTGAAGTACTCAAACATCCTTTGCGCAGCCACTTGAGTCGACGCTTGTGGTCGACGGCTGATTTGCAGAATCAAGAACGCTTGTGGCATAGCCTTGCACGGAATGTGCGCGCCCAAGCCCGTGCGGCGCAGTCAAATCAGAGTGCATACAGTAACCCGCTACTTGCTACAGAGGTCGAACAGCTACTGCCTGATTTGCTTGATTCGCCTATGGTCACCCAATTGGCAGAAATGAACTTTGCTCAAGATTTGGCTAACTCAACGCCGAGCACGGTGTCGGTGTCGAACACTAATACGGTTACAAGTACAGACACAAATGCAGACACAAGTACAAGCACAACTAACAACGCGAGCACGAAGACGAACACGCTAGCAAAACTGCAAAGTCTGCTGCAATCACTCTCGCCGTTAAGCGCAAACGAAAAACTGTGGGTGCGGCAGATGGCCCGCCGTGCGATGGTACAGCAAGGGGAACTGCTGCCACAGATTAGCACTATGCTGCAGCAAGATCACGCTATTCAACGGTGGTGCGAAGCACTCGACACCGCCGATCTCATGTATTTCCTCGAACGCAGCAGCGCAGAGTTGATGAAAGACTTAAAGCCACTTATTCCGGCGTTACGGGCCCATCACTCCGCTGCGTTTGAGACAGATGGCAGTGCATGGAGCAAAGACAGCTTGGTGTCGTTTTACCGCTTGCGCTTTGTACTCAAGCAACAAGATCCGGCGCTTTACTTAGCTCAGATCTTGCGCATTCAGGTTGCCAAGGCGTCACCGGAAAAACTGTTAGAAGAATTCAAAACCAAACTCAATGAACAAGAGCGTCAAATGCAGCTCCAAGCCCAACGCGCGCGCGAACAAGAACGGGAGCGGCAGCGACGATCCTTAGACGAGATCAAAAAGCGTGCCCGACTGCTGGGCGAAGCTGAAGAGCTTCCGTATGGCGAGAGCAATGTGCAGAACGCTGGGATGGTCATCATCGCGCCCTACATTCAGCGTCTCTTTTCGATTCTTGAGCTCACAAAAAATAACGCCTTCGTCGACGAACAAGCGGCGGAACGCGCGGTTCATCTATTGCAGTATGTCGTCACCGGCGAGAGCAGCACACCTGAATATCAACTGGCCTTGAATAAACTGTTGTGCGGCATTCATGGCGGCGTGCCCATCGTTGCCGGTATCGACATCAGCGAACATGAAAAGACGGTCATCGAACAAATGCTCAATGGTGTGATCAGTCACTGGAGCGCGCTAGGAAAGACTTCGATTGCCGGCCTCAGGCAAACCTTCTTGGTGCGCGAAGGGCAATTGAGTTACGACGAAGAAAATTGGCACTTGCGCATCCCGACCTCGACTTTTGACATGTTATTGGATCGCTTGCCGTGGAGTTTTGCGATGATCCGCTTACCGTGGATGCGCGCACCTTTGCACGTCAAGTGGCGCGCTAGTTCTGAATAGATAATCGTATGAAGATAACCGTGAACACCAGCGCTTTGGAACGAGAAATCACTTGGTTTAACCAAGTGTGCGAGACGCGTTTCGAGTACTATTTTCAACACAATGAACAAGATGTCGACTTGGAAACCGTCTGTCCGGCACCAAGCTTGAGCGCCAGCGACGGACCCTACGCCGAAGTTGTACTCGAATTTGGTTTTGGCTTTACCGAGCGGGTCGTGCTGATGTTGGCACTGATGCCGCATGTGCGCCCACAAGTACTCGATCTCTTTTCGTTACAAAACTCCGCCCTCGGTCGCTCGTATAGCGAGATTGGTGGCTGGCGCGGCAAGAGCCATAGCGGTTTCTTACCGACCTGCGAAACCGCTTCGTTCATTCTCGCTGGCAGTCACCTCGGCAAACGTTTTGCCGTGGCGCGTCTATTCAAAGAGGAACACGCTTTTATTCGCCGCGGCGTCATCAAACTTGATTTGCAATCGAATGGCGAACCCGCCTTTGGCGCATCGCTACAACTGAGTCACGAATTCTTGCAACGCCTCGCCGATGGCGAAGTGCATAAACCCGATTTCAGCGCGAACTTCCCCGCCAAACTCATGCAAACCAAACTCGATTGGTCTGATCTGGTACTGAATCAAGAGGTGATGGATGAAGTCAATAATATCGTGACTTGGCTACGCAGCCCGCAACAAATTCTGCAAAACTGGGGACTCGAAAAATCACTGAAACCTGGCTATCGCGCGATGTTCTATGGCCCACCGGGGACAGGTAAGACCTTGACTGCCAGTTTGATCGGCAAGGCGCTGGCACTCGATGTGTATAGAATTGATTTGTCGATGGTGGTATCGAAGTACATCGGTGAGACAGAAAAGAATTTGGCCGGAGTGTTTGACCAAGCGCAAAACAAAAATTGGATCTTGTTTTTTGACGAAGCCGATTCTCTATTTGGCAAACGGACCCAGACCAGCAGCTCGAATGACCGTCATGCGAATCAAGAGATCTCTTATCTACTGCAACGCGTTGAGGATTTTCCGGGCGTGGTGATTTTGGCGACCAACTTGAAAGCGAATATTGATGCCGCCTTCGCGCGCCGCTTTCAAAGCGAAGTGTATTTTGCAATGCCTGATGCAGCCCAACGCGAACGGCTCTGGCGCGGCTTATTTGCTAACACCACAAAATTGGATGCCGATGTGAATTTCCGTGATATCGCGGAACGCTATGAATTGGCTGGCGGTGCTCTACTGAATGTTGCGCGCTATGCCGCCATACGCGCGGTGAAGAACCAACGTGAACTGATTACTCAAGATGATTTGCTTGCCGGTATCGGCAGAGAATTAATGAAGGATGGGAAGACACTGTGAAAATTGTTCAATACCAACTCAAACTACAGCCTTATGCAATGGCCATCGCGTGCTGCTTTGCGACTAGCCTGTGCGCCTCTGTCGCGACGCTACCGGCCCGCGCCGATCAAATCGAAATCACGACCGTCGCCAGTGGTGCAAACGAAAGCACCTTGAAGAAAGAGGCGGCGACTGCACTGAAGCTACCAGCGATTCCGGCGCCGTCAACGACTAAGATCGTGACGCCTCCAGTAATCAACAAACCTGTCATGCCGGCACTACCGAAGGTGGCCGTGCCGACCTCCCTCGCGGTACCGTATTCATCAACATCAAAACCCGCTTCGACACCACAGAAAGCTGCCCCAGTTTCGCTGCCGAAACCAAGTCAGAACGACATCAATCAAGCGATCGACAATAATAAAGCGACGATTATGCCGGGCAAGGCCGTCAATATCGTCGGCTATAACCGCAATATCAAGCAAGAGCATTTCAAAGACTTAAGCAAAGATGCCGTGCTGTCCATGCAAAAACAGCTGGAAGGTATTTATCGACTGCTTCCTGATTGGCAGCATGATTACAGTTTGAAAGGCCAACCACTCAACGATGGCATCGTTGGCCCTATCACCTTATCTTGGCTGCAGCGTTTCGCTTTTAGTTTTAAAGTCAACGCTGAAGGCGATTACGCTCCCGCGCTCGCGAAAAATGTCGATCGCATCGCTCAATTCGCGGCACGTCATAAGGACGAAGTCACAATACTCATGAGCCCTGAATTTGAAGCCTGGGATTTCATGCAGGCCGATAAAGTGAAACAGCAAGACTTCCAGATTCGTCGTCAAGGCAGCGAAAAAGAATTGATTGAACTCGTCAACCGATTCCGCAGCCAACGTAAAGTTGCACCGCGTACTGCACCGCGCTCGAATTTCGATGAAAGCGCCTTTTACTATTTCAAATTAACGCAGGGCGATCTCGACATTCTCGGTGGCAAAGATCAAATCGTACAGATCCTCACAACACTCAAAGACAAAGAGTTTAATTCAAGTGAAGCACTACGCGTTGCGGTGACCAAGGCGATGGGTGGACGTGAACATATCGTCTCGCAAATTTGGCCTTTGATCGAACGCTATGCTGGTGATTTCGATGGTTTTTTGATCGATGAAGCGGCACTGAAACGACTCAAAGAAACAAGCGAGTTCCCAGCCGCGGTGATTGACGAATTGCGTGTACAAGGAACGCAATATTTCAAAACCCGTGAGCTATTCGACGAATTCATCACCGATAAATTTACGGGTGATAGCTTATCGCTCAGCGAAGACGAAAGAGAAATTGTGGCTGATGCTTCGCGCGTGTTCGACAACATCCATCTCACAACGCAATCGATTACCAATATCAAGGCACAGTTGAAAGGTAACATTCAAAATACTGGGGTTCCTAGCGTTTTGATTCGTCTTCTGAGCCAAATCAAAGATGTGAGTTATCCGGAAGTCAGTCTGCTGCGCAGTGCGGCCATCTCAAAAATGATTATGGGTATTGGCGCCTGCAAAATGAATTCACCGACTAGCAATTTGTATGTCGCTGGCTTGCGCATGCCTGATGAAGAATTTGATCTGCTCGCGAAAGAGCTCAGTAATGTGAATCCACAAAGCGCGGACGGACGTCTCAATCAGGGCTTCGAGCCTAGTAAGGCCTTCGCTGAGTTGAAACGCCTGCGCTTACAAGTGAGCCAATGTGATAAAGCGTCGTTCGAAGAAAGCCGTCGCTTAATCGAAGAGGTTTACTTGAATTATTTGGCCCTTCCGATCGAGAACATGGCTAAGAAAGCCATGCCAGATGAAATCATGCCAATCACGCTGAAAGGCGGCGACTGTGGCTGCGCCTTAGATGATTTCGCTGGTGTCTCTTATGCTTTCTATCCTTATTGGAACAATCAAAAAGCGGCGCAGACCATGAATTTTCATGTCCTGAATCGCGTCGCTTATCTAGGCCTCACGGTCGACAATGTGGGTGATTTTCGACTGGGCGCAGTTCCTTTCGATATCAAAGATGGTTCCTCGGATGCAAATCAATTTATCCGCGTGGCTCATCAATACAATTCTAAGGTTGACTGGGTCATTCAGAAGAATGATTGGAATGGCGATTGGAAGCGTCACTCACGCGACAACAAAAAAGCCATTCTGTCTAAGCTCCTAACCAATATCAAAAACTTGTTGCACACACGCTTAACTGATACAGCGTCCAAGCTCAAGCCCACGCTCAGCCTCGGGCTTGCAGAACCGGTCACGCGCGGCGACGGCGTCACGATTTACTTCCAAAACTATCCGACTGATCTCGACTCAACCACGCTGTTTAACGAATTCTTCTTGAATTTGCACAAGACGCTACGCAAAGAGAATGTCGCGGTTAACATTGTGATGACGCAATCGGTACTGAGCGCAGATGGTGAAGGAAGACAGGGTGCGTTTGCGTTGCCGAATCTGATCAAACTTCGTAACGAGATTAAAAGTCGTTCTGTCGCCGGAGATCGGGATTTGAGCGAGCATTATTTCCTCGTCTTGCTCAACGAACCGAGCACCGATGCGAAGAAACAATTGCGTTTAGATATCGAGAGTGAACAAGGTTTGCATGGGAACGCGCGAGCAGAGTTCCTACGCAATATCATTCCTGTGATGCAGTTTGATAACCATAACTGGCAACAGCTCGAGGACGATGTGGTGTACGCCAGCGATAATTTCGGTGGCATGGGACTGTGGGCGCCCGATTTTGAGAACATCGCCAAACCGACACTGAATATGTCCGAGTCTTGTGCGCGCGGCCAGCAGATTGCGCTTTGTATCTTGCGCAATTTCCGTGAATCGAATCAAGCCGACCGCTTGCCATCGGCCGTTGCTCGCTTCGCTTGCGTCAATCGTTGGTATCTACAAATTGCACTAACGGCGTTCTTATTGATTGCTATCGTGCTCGCTTTCTTATTCGCTAAGTTCTGCGAAGTGCAGAGTTTTATTAAGCGCTATTTCCTCTGGGTACTTGGTTTCAACATCGTCCCAGCGCTCGTGATCTTCGTCATGCTGCTGTTATACGATCCTTATTTAACCAGTCTGTCGAAAGGTAATCTGCCCTTTATTATTTCGATAGGGATTATTTTAGCGGGTGTCGTTGGTGGTTATCTCTACCTGCGTTCACAACGCGAACTGCCACAGCGCCAACGCGCTCTGCCGCAACGTCAAGGATTAGGTTTCCCTATTTTTGGTTGGAAGATCGAAACCGATGATGCAGGCTTCCGTTGGGTGATCCGTAATCGTGGTACCGGCTACGGCATCATAAAAAAAGTCGAAATTCTGCTCGATGGTCATGCCGTGGCTGATGCGAAAACGGCACTCGAAGCAGTGATTGGGCCAAATGATCATTTGGTCTGGAAGAGCTTGCCTTTGGTCGGTCAGAAGATTATGCCTGGTGAATCGATCGTCGCCCTATCCATCACCGACACTGATGCCGCGCAGTCATTTGAACGTAAGCTGCGCGAACATCAATTGCAGGTGATGATCACTTACTTCTCGGCCAATAATGAACATTGGATCACCGATGGCAAAGAGGTGTCGGCAGTTGGTGCGGCTTCCTTCTAACATCGAGGGCGGGAATGTGGCTTAGTTCTAAGCCGCATTCCAAGTCACACTGCGAACCACACGCGGAACCACATTTTGAATCACATTTTGATTCACATTCCGAGTTACATTTCTACCTAGTTCCAGCACTAAGCAAAACGGCTCTCTGAAAAAACAGAGAGCCGTTTTTGTTTTGCGCTTGCGAACAAGCTGGGCAAACAAGGAGGCGACCAATGTCGCCTACTGCGCCAACACGCCCTGTCCTTGATTGGTCGAGATCGTCTCTACCAACTGCCCGCGTCGGAAATCATCGATCGCTTTGAAAATTTCTTCTTGCGAATTCATCACGAAGGGGCCGTATTGCGCAATCGTTTCACCAAGCGGGCGTCCGGCAATCAAGATCAAACGCGCATCGGCACTGGCAGTGATTTTGACACCATCCGCGCTTGGCCATTTTTTCAGAATCGCCATACGCTGCAAAGGCACTTGCTGCTCACCGATCTTCACTTCGCCGCGATACACGTAGATGAAGGCATTAAAGTCAGCTGGCAAGGTTTGACTAAAACTACTTCCAGCTGGCATATGTAGATCGAGATAGATCGGCTCTGTCGTGACACGCGACATTGCGCCTGCCACACCGTGACTTTGTCCCGCGATAATTCGTGCCAAAACACCTTGCTCGGTTTCGATTTCTGGAATCTCATGGCTCTTGAAATCGCGATACCAAGCCGGTGACATTTTGTCTTTCGCTGCCAAGTTCAACCACAACTGAAAACCTTCCATCCGTCCAGCTTCTTGTTCTGGCAATTCAGAGTGGATCACGCCACGACCTGCCGTCATCCATTGTACGCCGCCGTTTTCCAGCAAACCCTCATTACCGGCACTATCACGATGGCGCATGCGGCCTTCCAGCATGTAAGTAATCGTTTCGAAGCCGCGGTGCGGATGATCTGGAAAGCCAGCGATGTACTCATCGGGATTATCGCTACCAAAGGCGTCGAGCATTAAGAAAGGATCGAGTCGATACTGATACGGCTGCGTCAGCACCCGCGTCAATTTCACACCAGCGCCATCGGAGGTGGCCTGTCCCACCACCAATTGCTCGACCGCGCGCGATTGTTGGATATGCTCCGATGTAACCATGGTTTTCATGATGTTTCCCTTTTCTGTTTTCTATGTGAGCTTTTTCTTGCGTTCCGCTAATGGAAATTGCAGATGAATCAGCCCGCTTTTTACTCTTGCTTTTTACTCTTGCTTCTTACTCTTGCTTCTTACTCTTGCTTGATACGCTGCCCCAGCAAGAGTGATCACGCTAGCGACGCGTATCTTGCAGCATCACTTGGTTTTAAACAACTGATCTTTGCTCTGTGTCACGAGATACACACTGGTCAACAAGACAAACAAAGCTGGTAGACCTTGTGCCAGCGGCGTATGCATGATGTGGAAATACACTGCGCCGAGCATGATCAAACTAATACCGGCCGCCGCCAAAGCGCGCAAGGGACGAATGAAGAGTCCAATCGCACCAGCGATTTCGCAGACACCGATAAAGTAGCCAAACCAAGCTGGCAAACCCAAGATGCCAAAGCTCATATGCACTTCCGGTACACCTGCCAACTTCGCCCCACCACCGGCCAGCAAAATCAAAGCCGCTAACACCATCGCCGTTGTACTGGCGTATTTCTGAATTGGATTCATCTCGTTCTCCCTATCTTATTGATGGTTCGTTATCGTTAATCAAGGCCGAATTAAGCTAAAACAGCTTCGATTTGCGCATGCGCTTCATGGAAGGCTTTTTCTTCCGCCGCCGGCCCCATTGCCAAGCCTTCAGCGTAAATGAATTCGACATCTGTCATGCCGAGGAAGGCCAAGAAGGCTTTCAAATACGGCATTTGTGTATCGTTAGGCGTATTGCGATACAAGCCACCACGTGTCAACACGACATACACTTTTTTGCCCTTCAACAAACCCTCTGGACCATTCGCGGTATAACGGAAGGTCACTTGGGCCCGTGAAATCGCATCAATCCAATTCTTCAATTGTGCCGATACGCCGAAGTTGTACATCGGGGCGCCGATCACCAACACATCCGCGGCTTGCACTTCTGCGATCAAAGCATCATCCAAGGCGACGCGTGCCGCTTGTTCTGCAGTACGTTGGTCGGCGGGCGTGAACAAAGCTTGCAAGGCGACTTCGTCCAGAGTCGGTTGTGGCGTCACGGCTAAGTCACGCAAGACCAAGTTGGCCTCTGGATGCTGCTCAAGTAAGCGTGCGCTCACTTGATTGGCAATCGCGGTGGAATGGGAACCTGCAACGCGGGCGCTGGAATTAATTTGCAAAATATTCATGATCGTGCTCCTTGGTTAGTCTTCATTAAGTGAAGCAGCACAGTTCATTGTTTTGCGCTGCTGAGAAAGTAAGCACACTTTATATGTTCCAAATTCGATCCGGAAGACGTTAAAATGGATATGATTGTTCCAAATTTGAATCAATCAGAAACCAGCTCACAGCTCCTTACGGCAGCACATCCACGAAAGACTATCCTCATGCAACTCGATCCAAACGACCTTCTCCTCTTCGCCCGTGTCGTCAGTGAGGGAAGTTTTAGTAAAGCAGCACAACGCTTAGCGGTGCCGAAATCGACGCTGTCGCGCCGCCTCAGCACCTTGGAAAATCAATTGGGCGAGCGCTTACTTTTGCGGACTACACGCAAGCTCGTGGTGACGGATTTTGGGAATCATGTGCTGGCGCATGCCCAGCAGGTCAGTGAAGAAGTCGAGGCAACCTTAGCTCTCACCCAGCTCAGGCAATCAGAACCCAGTGGGCGTTTGCGGGTCTCCATGCCGGCTGACTTTGCCAATCAAACCATCTCCAGCATGATTGGCCGCTTCTTGCGCAAGTATCCGGCGATCAGCCTAGAAATGGATTTATCACCGCGTCGCGTGGATATCATCGGCGAGAACTTCGATCTCGCGATCCGCATGGGCACTCTGCCCGATGACGCCTCTTTGGCGGCACGTTTATTGGCGGTATTTTCCGCAGCGCTCTATGCCGCGCCCAACTACCTTGAACAATATGGCGAGCCGCAAGAACCAGAAGCCTTAATGGAACATAAAACCCTGAGGCTCTTAGGACGCAGCGGCGACGCAGCTCCGTGGCGCCTAAAGAGTGGTGAACAAAGCTGGGAAGGCGTACCGCCCGGCATTGCCACTGCCAACTCCCCCGAAATGCTCAGACGTTTAGCACTCGATGGACTTGGCATCGCCCTCTTGTCCGAGCAATTCGCCCGCTGCCATTTACACGACGGCAGCTTGATCCGCGTACTGCCACAGTGGCATTCACCGGAATTTAATGCCTGGGCCGTCTTCCCCGGACGCCGCTTAATGCCGGCACGAACCCGCGTATTTATTGATGAGTTGATGCGTGAGCTCGAAGCTGCGCAGCAAGATGGGACTTGCGATACAAATAAATGAGCGTATAGAAGAAATGAATGATGTCGATACAAACTAATCAAGCATTTCCTCAAAAGATGTAGAGACGACATCGAAAGCGCAGAACAAATACGACACTTTTGAATTATTTTTGGAAGTTTTTCCTTTGACTCTGGGGATCCCATTTAAGCTTTTGAAATCTCCACTACCATACAGACATAACGCCATCCTCGAGCATGCTTGTCGAAGCGTGGTGTGAAACAAGGTAGCAAATCCTCAAGTGCGCCCTCCCCGTCAGACCACTTGAAACGCAGTGCCAACAAATTGGCTCGACGGGACTCAATTCATCGTGTTTAGGAGTTGAAGATCATGGGATTTGCATTCATTACGCCTTCTTACAAGTCCAAGGCCATCGCACTTGTTTGCGGTTGTAGCCTGCTACTCATGGCTAATGCAAAGGCCAACGCAGCCGAATTGAATTCTAAGCAAAAAACCAATTTAGAAGAGATCTCAGCCCGCAGCCAACAGTCTTACCCCGCTACGGAAACCTTGATTGCTTCCGAGTTACAGAACACGACCGACCCTCACTATCGCTTACAGCTATTGACCAAGCAAGCTGAGTTCCTTGATCTCTATCGTCGCCAGGATTTATTACTTAAAGTGGCACAAGAGGGCCAAGCACTGGCCCAAGAGCTCGGGCTCAATTCTGCTCGTGTTTTCTTTCAAGTCATGGAAGCAGATGCGTTAAACTTTGAAGGAAAGCTATACGACGCCATGCGCATCCATCAAAAGCTCGCGCCAAGCTTACCAACTTCCGACAGCGAAACACGCTACTGGGCCGCGCTCTCGTTAGCTAGAACACACATGGCGCTCAATCAAAACGAGTTAGCGACCAAAGAACTCAATACGGTGATCGAAGCTGATGGCGCTCAAGCTTCGCTGAAATCGCTAGCAATGCTCGACCTCGCGGATCTACAAATCAACATTGGCCTTTTTGCGAAGAGTCTCGACTATTTTCGCAAAGCCGTCGAAATCACACCGCCGACGCAAAAACAAATCAGCCTCTACGCAGAGATGGGTGTAGCACGTTCTCTGAATACGCTTAAAAAACGCGAAGAGGCCTTAACGAAAATCGACAGTGTCATCAAAGAGTTTCATCAAAGTGGAAACCTGAGCGGAGAGGCTTATGCCCTTCTTTTGAAAGGCTATTTTTTGGCCAAACTGACGCAGTTCGCCAAAGCTGAAGCGCCCTACTTGGAAGCCGCTGCTCTCTATGAAAGGATCGGTAGCCCGCGCAAAATTTCGAACATTTATACGCACTTAAGCGGCAATTATGCCGATCTCAAAAAACCTGATAAGGCTCTCATGTACGGTGAAAAGAGCTTGGCTTTAGCTGTAGAATCCGACGATCTGAATCTACAATGGGACGCCTACGCCTCACTCGGCGATGCCGAGGCAGCTGCCGGAAAATACAAACAGGCTCACCAGCACATGGTTGCCGCGTTTGAGATTTTCCAAAAATCATCAAGGCAGACTCTCGACAGTCAAACCATACTGATTCGTGAACAATTTGATACGGAACGCAAAGAAAAAGAGAACGCCATTCTTGCCGAAAAACTCGCCATCGAAAGCCTCTTATTGAGTAACAAGAAGCGTGAAATTTGGATCTTGAGCATTGTGACCGGCATCATGGCGCTCGCCTCCTTCGCACTCCTGTTTGCCTATCGCCGCACGCGTTACCTCGCGCAACACGATGGTCTCACTGGCTTACTCAATCGACGTCAAATCATTCATCAAGGTGATGTGGAATTTCAGCGCGCTAAGCGATATCAAACTCCATTGGCAATCGTTTCATTTGATATCGATCACTTCAAGGAAATCAATGACCAACACGGACATGCCGAAGGTGATCGTGTTCTCAAATGCGTAGGCGCAGTGTGTAAAGAAATGGTACGAGGCAGTGATTTTGCGGGACGATTAGGTGGCGAGGAATTTTTGATTGTGTTAACCCATAGCGATAAAGAGGGTGCCTTCAAATTCGCCGAACGCTTACGCGAGAAAATAACCGAAGTAGTCCACCAAAAAACGAACAAACTCGAAGTAACCGCGAGCTTTGGCGTAGTACAGTTATCTAACAACGACGCCAATTTCGAAAGTCTTTTACAACGCGCTGACGTCGCTATGTACCATGCCAAAGCGCGCGGTCGCAACCAGAGTTCGACGACGGATTTGCAAGTTGTCTCCGGTCTTTGATCGTGGAAGCATGCTTGTAGTGCACCCAAATTGGTTCAACGAACCTCGATCGTTTGGTCCATAAAACGAATATGCTCGCGAACATAAGTGGGTCGCAAATGCCCATTATCTTTGTATTTTGGCGCCAAATTTTCGTCAACACTACTACAGAGATCTGCGCTACAAATGGTATCAGTCGGATCGATCACAATCACGTCACTGTCTTTCCCAGCGCGACTTAAGTCCAGTTTGATCTGCGCGAATGGAACTTCAAATTCACTCAGGCGTCGACCACCTGTTCGCAATCGAAAACCCTGCCACAAACTTTGCACGGAGCGTTCCGCAATGTAAGAAGGATTAAACTCGATACCGATCGGAATATTTAAAATCAAATACACCTCCAGCCCACGCCGTCTCAGCATGGTGAGTTGTTCCCTCAAAGAATTAAGCGCTTTTTGATAGCCCTCGGTGTTGACCCCGATCGGGAATTCCGTCCCATCAGCAACATATTTTGCATTCTGTACTTCAACCAGCAAATGCCCATACCATTGCGCCGCGATGACCACTCGACGGATCTGCTTGTTCGCGTTCAGCACTTTGCTGACACTATTGGCCACATCCTGACACTCACGCGTTTCCTTTGAAATCGTATGAGGAATTGGTAAGCATCCCCCTTCACTGAGAAAGAGAATGCTATATCTTGGCGTAGGCTGTTGCAGTAATTGATCAAGTCTCGGGTAATACTGCTCAAGATTACTATCGCCGACAAACAGCGTTGTGGCCGCTTCCGTCCCCGCTTGCGAGCGCAAATTTACGCCATCGATGGCGGTGTTTTGTAAATGTCCCGGGAAATCCCATTCTCCCTGTGCTTTTGAAATAGCTTGAAAAGCAGAAGCACGAAACCCCAGGCCTGCTCGGGCATAAGTGTTGTAGCCAAGATAGCCTAAGCCCATCATCAATATCAACAGAATGATCGCGGTTAGATGAGGTGATTTCGTAGGACGAACAGGTTTCTCGATCAACCAATACGTAAGCGTCGCCAACACCAATGCGATGGCGAGCGCCATGAGCTTCATCACCTGAGTACTCTGCCCCGCTTCAAGAATGGTCAGCAATGACAGCAGCGGCCAATGCCACAGATACAGCGGAAAACTAATTAGGCCAATGGCGACCATGACACGATTCGCCAAAACGAGCTGAACCACGCGTGAGTCCTTGCCAGCATAGATCAAAATCGCTGCAGCAAGGACAGGCAAAACGCCGTACCATCCGGGAAAATGCTTTTCGTCTTTGATCAGAAAAAATGCAGACACCAACAATACTGCACCAAAAATCGAAAGCACAGTTTTCGCGGTAACAGAACTGATGGAGGCGAACCGAGGGCTCAGATCCATTGTGCTTTCTTGTTGAACCCTTAGTGCAACCAGGCCACCGATGGCTAACTCCCAAGCACGGGTATGTGGCAAGAAGAAGGTTTGCAGCGGATCAGTCTGGATCAAGACAATATTGGCGACGAAGGAACACAATGCCAGGAATAAGATAGGAAACAAGGGGCGAATTTTTAGCTTCAAGCTTGCCAAAAGCACGAGCGGCCAAACGACATAAAACTGCTCTTCCACACCAAGTGACCAAAGATGAAGTAAAGGCTTGAGCTGTGAGGCAACATCAAAATATCCGCTCTCTAACCAATACACAATATTCGCGCCAAATAAGGCACTTCCCGCCATATGTTTGCCGAGTTGCTGATACTCCGAAGGAAGCAAACTACGCCACCCCAGAGCATAGACAGTGAAAGTCACAAGCAGGAGTGCCGGAAAGATGCGGCGAATGCGCCTGCCATAAAACTCAAAAATACTGAAATGCGAAAGCGCCATCTCCTTCACAATAATCGAGGTTATTAAGAAGCCAGAGATAACGAAAAAGATGTCGACACCGATAAACCCTGAAGGAAGCAGCTTGGGAAAGGCGTGATACACCAAGACAGCAATTACAGCGACCGCGCGCAGGCCATCGATATCAGGGCGATAGTTGTGGTTCGGGGGGGGGGGGGGTAGCGTAGATCGAACACGGCTGAAAGTATTTTTCCCAGAAGAAAACAGGAAATTATACAAAACATCAGAATGAAAAGCCCGCTTTTGTTGAGTGAAAATCGTTTGCGAAGCGCCAAAGACCTGTTACGCTAGGCTTCACTCGATAAGCCCTGTCGCACTCTTGCGACGGATATAAAAAACTTCCGGAGACCACCATGAAACAAATTCTCAGAAATATCGCTGCGGTCCTACTCGGCTTCATCGCAGCCAGCGCCGTCATGATGTTAGTGGAAACCATCAATGGCAAAGTGTTCTATCCAGATCTCGCCAAAGCGGCGGAAGGGATTAAAGATCGTGAAGCAATGCGTGCCTTGTTTGCTTCGGCGCCTATCGGTTCGCTGCTGGTGGTGGCCTTTGGTTGGTTTGTTGGCAGTATCGTTGGTACGTGGATGTGCACACGCATTTCAGCGTCAGCCACAACGCGCGCTAGCTGGGTCCTAGCCAGCTTATTGATCTTGGCAGGTGTCGCCAACAATTTGATGATGCCGCCACCAATGTGGTTCTGGGTGCTCGGCATGGCTACGCTCGCGGGCGGTAGTTATCTCGGAATTCGTTTCGCTAGCCAGAAGAAACAATAAAGATATTAATAAGGATATTGAGAGCAGCAGCCTCGGTTTTATCGAGGCCGCCGAGTCTGCTGCATCTGGCACGCTCTCCTACTTCGCCCCTTTAGTGCAACGTTGAATGTAGGGAAAGGTATCGGTAATCATGTAATGGTAAATACCTTTCGGGAATTCAGGCGTGACACCGAAACGGCCATTACATTCATCGAGATCACCTAATCCTTCGACATATTCGTAATCTGGCGTGAAAGTCCCCATGGGAAAGACACTCACCGAAGGGCGACCGGCGTCGGGTGTCGCTTTCTTCCGATAACTCCCCGTCATTACTTTAATGCCCGAGTTACTATCATTCGCGTTGATATAACCGTAGCGTGCATAGATGGGAAAACCATCGACCGCGAAACCAACCAGCGTCATGGCTTTGCCCTTGTTCAACTTGGTCAAAATACCCTCGGGTACGCCGTGATAATGATACTGGCCATTCGGTTGTACATGCGCATTACTCTCATCAGTGCCAAACACAAATGCGCCACCGATTGCTTCTAAGATCCACGGTCCGCTGCCGCCCGCCATCACGCATCCTCCATTATTCGCGGTCGAACTCGCGGTCGATGAGCACGAGCCAGCGGTGGCAGGATCGAACTTCACGCTATTGTTGGCATAGCCTATGATCGTCGTGGCCTGCTTATTCGAAAGCACCGGCGCTATCGGCATATTCACGCGGATATTCTGCGACGATATGGGTGTCGCGAAATTCCCCGTAGTGACAGGATGATCTGGAATACCATTGCCGCTAATACTGCGCTGCGTGTCACTACACGACCAGCTATAGCTACTATTGGCATTCACCTTGGGACTGCTATTGAATCCAGAATAATTTAGGTCACAAGCAACCCCCTTAGTATTCGCGGTACCCGTCGGCGCTTGTACAGGCGCGATGGTATAGCTAAATGCGGTACTACCATTCACCTTATTCAGCCCTTCATCGGCCGGCAAATAAGTACGGACATAGTCAACTTTCACGCCGCTTGGGCTGACGTTGACGCGGGTGTATCCGCTATTCGGATATTTATCGCCAGACAAAAACGCGGACGAGAATTCCGAATAGTTATAGTTAGGATTGGCTGGCTGCGATACGGTTTGATAAGTCATGCCATCTAATTGCTGACGTACCCATACATGATCATGCCCTTGGAAGAAGGCGCTGACTTTATTCGCCACCATCAACTGGTGGATAGGCAAAGTCCACGTCGCGCGTTTCTGTGCAAACTCATTCACACCATTCTTATTGAACCCGCCCCACTCTGCCAAAGAAGCGACTTCAACACCACCACGTCCGGCGCCCATCACGTGATGCGCGAATACAAATTTATACTTGGCCTTACTTTGTTCCAGCGTCGTCTTCAACCACTGGTATTGAAGATCACCATGAGTCGGTGCCCAAATGTCGGTGTTGAGCGGCGTACTACCAAAAATGGTGGCCAAGGGCACCGACGAAGACAGATACGGATCAATCACCACAAACAAGGCATCGCCCCATGTCCAAGCATAGTAGTTGCGCGACTGTCCTACAAATGGCTGCGTTTGCGTATTGCCCGTGTAAAAACTGCCTGGCAATGGTTGCGAATAGTAAGCGTTGCGCGCGTTCTGCGCCCACACCGCGACATTGTTTTCCGTGCCATTGAGCAGATACCCCGCCATCTGCTCGTGATTACCATTCACCAAGAAAATCGGAGCCGATTTTCCGATGAGGCCAAGATAGGGCCGTTGTATCGCATAGCGCTCTTTCACCTGAGTTTGATTCACCGTGATCGGGTCCAACATATCGACGCTGAAATCATCGCCTAAGCTGATATGAAAATCGGGACGATCGGCTGCGGCTGTTTGCAAAGTTCGGGTATAGAGGCTCGCATTAAATTCATTGGCACGCTCTGGATGCGAATCGCCTTGTATGGTGAAACTGAAACTAGCATCCGCAGCGCGCGCTGTTTGGAAACGAGACTCGCTCGTCGTACCCAATTCTGTTCCACTCTTATCAAACATGTGCAAGCGATAGTAGTAGGTCGTGTTGCCACTGAGCCCTTCTAACTTGAGTTCAGCTGGAACGCCGCTCTGTAGCGCCAACTTAGCGGTCTTATTTTCGAACGTTGAGCTGACGCGACCATACGATATCTGCACATCCAGATCACGACTCGAAGAGAGCACATTGGCGATCACGCTCTGATTGGTCGGCGAAGCCAAAACGATACTGCCATCAAAGGCGATTTCGGATGCATAAGCACTTGGACTTGCGAGTTTCGGCGCCGAATCGGTGCTCACGACAACACCAGAACGACTATTCACAGTGCACACATAATTGACGCTATTGCTCAAACCTTCCAACAGCAAAGGACTACTACTTCCTTGCTGTGCCCAGGTCTTACCGGCTCCCGTGCATTGCGCCACATACGTTGGCGTTGGACTAGTGGACTGACCTGACGCTGGCGCGAACAAAATCGCGAGCTTACCGTCACCTTGTCCCACGGCACTAATGCTAAGACTATCGCTCACCGATGGCAGCAACGAAAATTCATCTCGTCCCATGCCAAGTAAGGCGTAAGCAGCACTCGTATCCGCCTTACCCTGCGAAGAACTGATCGCGGCGACCATGGCTTTGCCTTTGTTGATGTTGTCGCTATCGCTCAAGAAACTAATGCCTTGTTCCAAAGCGACGGTGCGACCTACCTTGACTTTGTTATTGAGTAGCGTGGTGACCCACGCGTAGTCAGGGTCATTGGCAAAGGTGCGTGCCGACACCAACATGGCATTAATGATCGAGGCTTTGGTGAAGCGACCACTAGTGATTTGATCGGCCCAATAATTCACTTCCACATCGCTCGGTGCGGTCGCGCCGGTGCGACCAAGCACATTCTTGTACACCACACGTACAAAGTCGGCCGCACTCATACTACTGGAATAACCGGTCAAGTCTGGATACAACTTGCCCGCTTCATAAAAATAATCGGCGATCCTATCGAGGCTGGTTCCCGCTCGCAGCGCTTCCATCCAGTACAGCATGCCCTCCGCATCCGGCGTGCGATTAAAAAAGGCGATATACAATTCAATCAAGGATTGCAATTGAGTTTCCGGAACTTGTCGGGCCACTTCTGCTACAGACAAGTACACGCCCATATCAGCAAAACGGACGGAGGCTACATCGGTATAGGTTTGACTGAGGCCGCTCCCGAGATCCTTGATAGTCAAGGTATTGCCGCTCAGACTCAGTGCATAATTGGCACGCGGCCCCGCTACAGTCACTGTCGAGGTCGGTGGACTTTGCGGTGGCGCCGCTAGATTACTTGTTGAAACCTGAGCTGTCGTTTGCGTCCCACCGCAAGCCAATAAGAGAGGAAGCGTGCTCGCGGCTAACAAAACCAACCGGAATCTAGTTCTGATCTTGAACTTGCCTTCGAGTGTATGGAGAATCATCATAGACCTTTGCTATTCAATCGATAAAACGTCGCCGCACTCGCCGTGCCACAACGCATTCAAATTGATGCACAGTGTGAAGATCAATTATGAAGAAACAATGAAGATTGTGATGCTCCCAACAACTCTTACAATTGCTTACGCAATGTCACAAAAGGAAAGTCGAATCTTCATGATTGCTACATAGTTTTATCTCATGCTAACAAACACATCAAGCACTTCTCCAACTCAACCATGAACATGCGTCGCTTAATTGTAGTTTTTCTTCTCTTCGGTCTGCTTTGCAAGGCGGCTTACGCTCATCTGATGCCAGCGCAACAAGGTAGTATCAACTTACAAGGCAAAGCTGCTTTCGTCGCTATCGCGCTACCTGTATCAGCACTGAAAAATGTCGACCACAACCATGATGGTCGTTTGTCGGTACAAGAGGCAAGCCTGTTTCAAGCAGCGATTGCTGAGCAAGTCAGCGCCGCGCTGCAATTGAGTGATGGCACCCATCTTGCCAAGCTTGATTTCATCCAGATCAATGCAGAATCAAGCAGTGAGCACGCGAATGCTGTGGGTGTAGACCATGCAATGGGCGAGAAATTCTTTTTGGCTTTACTTAAATTCTCGTTTGAAAACGAACCTGAGCACATCGTCCTCAATCTGACTTTCTTTGGCAGTAGCGCGGAAGAAAAACAAGTCACGATCAAAGCGATCCGCGGTGCCACGAGCGAAGTTGGAATCCTGACGCCTAGTCTCACAAACCATGTTTTCTTTCAAACCCCACAAGCGACACTTGTGTCTTTCATCAAAATAGGAATCGAGCACATTTTGAGTGGTTGGGACCACCTGGCATTCTTACTCAGCATCTTGTGTATCGCCACACAATGGCGTCAGCTGCTTGCGTTCACGGGCATCTTCACAATCGCGCATAGCATCAGCCTTGTCCTCGCATTAGGCGGCTTATTACACTTCGATGCTCGATGGGTCGAGCCATCTATCGCTCTCAGCATCATCGTCATGGCGGGCCTCAATCTGAGCAAGCACCAAATGCGCCTCTCAAGAAAACTCATCGTGGTTTTCTTCTTTGGACTGCTGCATGGACTTGGTTTTGCGGCCAGCCTCGGCGTGCTCGACAGCTCCGCCACGCATCGCATATGGAGCATCATGGGCTTCAACCTTGGTATCGAGCTCGGACAAATCGCCTTTCTTGCGACGTGTTTGTCGGTGCTTGCAGCAGTACGATTCGTCGCTGAGAAGCGCGGCAAACAGCAATCAATACAAGCATTTCTCTTCAAGCTCGTAAATGGCAGCGCGCTCGCATTGGGTTCCTATTTTTTGCTACTCAATCTCTCGCACTGAATTCCTGTTGTCGCGTATCATCGGTAAAAAAGAGCGAGGACGATCAATTTTGCCTCGCTCGATTTTTGACACCGGAAATTTGGCTAACTAGGAAATGATAGACAATGCCTTAGTCGTCTTCCAATCACCACGCGTGAAATCAGGGAAGACTTGTGACGAGCCATCCTCCGCCACCGACTTCTCACTGAGTGGTCCGACGGCAGACCAGAAAGCGCCTTCGTATACATTTTGATCGAGCGCCTCACCGTTGCGCAGACATTCGATAATGCGATACAGCATCAAGAAATCCATGCCGCCATACTGCTGGAATCAACGGTCAAGTCCTAATACCACTTGCCCGCTTCATAAAAATGATCTCGATTTCGAAAATCTCATACAGCGTGCTGATATCGCTATGTGTCACGCCAAGTCGCATGGGTGAGCAATGTCCGATAGTCGATTTGCAAATCATCTCAAACACCTAATGAGGGAGCACCATTAACCCGAAATCCTTCCTCTTCTTTTTATGAAAGAATTTGTTCATCCAAGGCATTCCGTTTTATAATGCACTTTTGATATATAAAAAAGGTAACTTATTCTTATGGGGAATTACTCAAAACAATTCGTATTCATGGTTTGCACGCTTCTATCAGCCTGCGGTGGTGAATCGGCGAAGTTATTGCCAACACCGGTAGAAACAAACCAAGCGCTAATACTGCAGCATCAATCGATTTGGAATGCCAATAAACTCAATAACTATAGCTTCATCTACGCTAGCGCACCCCGTTGTGATACAGCAGATCCTTTCCCTGCTGTGACAATTACAGTGAAAAATGGCCAAGCGGTAAGTGCTACTTTCCCTATTTTGAAAGAGGTCAAAGCAGACACTCCCGGTGCAGTTGCAACGACGATCTCTGGCCCTAATGGCAGCAATACGATATATCACGTTTTCGAGTTGCACGAAACTTCCGGCTTTCGGGTGACAATCGCCGACGTTTTTAAAACGATGTTGGAACAAAATCAGAAACAAAATCTCACCAATATTCGTTTTCAAGAAACCCTAGGCAGCCCGCTGGCTTTCGAAATATTGGGGCCGGGAAAATGCGACACCTTTGTCGTATCAATCAGCAAGCCCGAACCGCTCTAAATAGATTCAAAGGCATTTTTTGACGAAACCATTCCGCCTTGCCAAGCTGGGCATTTGCACTACGTTATTTCGTAGTTCGATATTTTTCCTCGCACTTGCCCTGAGGTTTGCTCTCGCAACATTAGCAGCTGATGTTGCCCCCCTTATGAACGAAAGTAATTGTTGCGAATAAGGAGGTAAAGTAAGACGAGGTCGAGAGAACAAAAACGCGGATGAGCGCAAAGCTCACCGCGTTCTTTATGGGATAATCTTTTTAAGCAATGATCTTCAGAGGATTGGTCGTCTTCCAATCACCACGCGTGAAATCAGGGAAGACTTGTGAAGAACCATCCTCCGCCACCGACTTCTCACTGAGTGGTCCGACGGCAGACCAGAAAGCACCTTCGTACACATTCTGATCGAGCGCCTCGCCATTGCGCAGACATTCGATAATGCGATACAGCATCAAGAAATCCATGCCGCCATGGCCGCCCATCTTCTTAGCCAATTCACCAAGGCGCACATAGAGAGGATGTTCATATTTCTGCGCGATCGCTTCCCACTCTTTTCCTTCTGCCCATTTGTGGTAATTGCTGGTGATGCCTTCCACCGAGATGCGATTCGGGAAGCCTGCCAATACGCCGTTCACACCTTGAATCATATTGTGACGGGTGTAAGGCCGTGGTGTGGTTTCATCCCATTGCACCATGATCGTACGACCTAGATGAGTTTTGATAATCGATGTATTGATATCGCCACCTTTGAAATCCAATTCTTTGAATTTCGGCGTCGTTAATTTAGTCGATTTCTGCGCATAAGCAGCGCGGCCTTTTGCCGGCGAAGAGAAGGAAGTAATGCGTCCAAAATTATCTTCGCCACGCGCTAAGTTCATGTATTGCGCGACAGGGCCTAAGCCGTGGGTAGGATACAAATTGCCATTGCGTTTGGCGTATTCGAAAGTACGCCAAGAACCGGTTGAATCACCATTCTCCATTTGAAAACGCAAGGCGTGGATATACGCCGCTTCGGCATGCAATAGATCGCCGAGCACGCCTTGTCGTACCATATTCAAGTACAGCAATTCTTCTCGACCGTAATTGACGTTTTCCATCATCATGCAATGGCGCCCAGTGGCTTCTGAGGTATCGACGATATCCCACAAATCTTTGATAGTGGTCGCCATCGGCACTTCCACAAAAGCGTGGGCGCCGGCTTTCATACTCGCGATTGACATCGGCGCATGCGTAATCCATGGTGTAGCGATGAACACCGCATCAGGCTTGGTTTCGCTCAACATCAAGCGCCAAGCATTTTCATCGCCGAAGTAAAGCTTGGGCGTATGGCCAAATTTGGTCACCGCCGCTTCGGATTTTTTGACGCGCGCTTCCACCATATCGCAGATTCCGACGAACTGAACGCCTTCGATTTCCGCCAATTGCGCGGCGTGTCCTGAACCGCGCGCACCGACCCCGATAATCGCGACTTTAACCTTATCAAGTTTTGGCGCGACAAAATCGCCCATGTACTTGGCGCCTTTGATACGACTCAGGCTTGTGGCTGACTTCTTCTGTGCCAAGACTGGCGCACTTGATAGCGCAGCGAGGCCTGCGCTGAAACCACCGAGAGATTTGAGGAATCCACGACGCTTTGATGTTTGTTCTGACATAGTTTTCTCACTCAAGAAGAAGGCTTGGGGCATAATCTGCGCTGAATCAATTCAGCATGAAGACCGAAAATCGAGACGTTTCATTCTACCGAAACTAAGGGAGCCAGCGCGTGATTAATATTCAAGGCCTCCTTAAGTTTTTATAAATGAATGCTCAAGAGAAGGCAGCGCATGGTCAATTTCACCAAGGATGTCCACAATGGAAATACATGAATTGCAAGAATTCCTGAGCAATGAATTCCCTCAGAGTTCGGTTCGTATTGAGGCCTTAGGCGAGCTGGGCGCTACCGTGCGGCAGCGCATCGATCAATCGCATTTGCGACCCGGCGGCACAGTTTCTGGTCCCGTCTTAATGACGGTGGCGGATGTCGCTATGTATGTCGCTCTGCTTAATCGCATTGGCATCGTGCCCTTGGCTGTCACGACCAATCTGACCATCAACTTTTTACGTAAGCCGTCGGCACAACGCGACATTATTGGGGTTTGTGAATTGATCAAAGTCGGGAGAAGTCAAGCGGTCGGTGAAGTGGCTTTGTATTCAGAGGGCAATGATGAGATGGTGGCGCATGTGATTTGTACTTACGCGATACCCCGTCCCGACTTAGGCTCGATCAGTTCCTGACACCATTCATAGCACTCTATTGTCAATCAAATATGCGTTTCTACCTTTAGCGCATTACCCTTTGACAATGGCAAATCAAGTTCGTATGCTCAACACTCGATGCAGCCAGTACCAATTGCAATCGAATTTTCGATAAATCAGACGACCGGACTCAGTATGATGCATCCACATTTCTTACATCGTCGTTTCTCATATTCGCGTTGTTTTGCGCTGGCAATCGGATTGACATGGGCGCAGCAAGGAGCGACGCAAGAGCCTCTCAGGTTGATGTTTGAAAATCGCGCACCGTATGCTTACAAAAATAAGCAAGGCAAACTCGATGGGCTCATCGTGCAATCGCTCGAGCCTGCTCTGAAAAAAGCTGGAATTGATTTTGTTTGGATCGAAACACCCTTCAAACGGCAACTGAGTATTGTCGAACAAGACCAAGACACCAGCTGTGCAACAGGCGTTTTTATGACGAAAGAACGGCAGCGCTACGCCAAATTTTCCGGCGCGATCTTACACGATCAAGAGCGCCCCTCGATTATTCTGGCGCATCAAGATTTCAAAATACCACCTGGATTGAACCTTCTGCAGGTACTGAGTTTATCGAAAGCGCGACTTCTTAAGAAAGAGCATGCTTCTTACGGCCCCCATATCGACGATGCTATCGAAAAATCAGGTATCCAGATTGTCTCCACCACGGCTGAATCACGCAATATGGCGAAGATGCTGGTTGCAAAACGAGGGGATTTTATATTTGTCTCAGAGGAAGAAGCACGTACCCTCATCAAAGAAAACGCAGATGGAGCGCACTTACAAATCTATACCCCAAGTGGGATGCCACAGAGTCAAGATCGCTACCTCATGTGTACCAACAAAACTGCAGATCAGACTCTGCAGCGCTTGAATCGCGCACTTAGCCCCAACCTCTAATCGTCTTTTCCGCTATCAATATTACGCAATCAATAATCCAATGAATCGATATCGCATAAGTTCAGGCTCTACTTTTGAAGAAGAAATCGGCTATTCCCGCGCCATTGTGAATGGCGATTGGGTATTCGTATCGGGTACGACAGGTTTTGATTATTCAACGATGACCATCGCTGACGATATCGAGACGCAAACCGCCCAATGTCTTGAGAATATCAAAGCCGCCTTAGCCCAAGCGGGTACTTCCCTGGAGGACATTGTTCGGGTCAATTACGTGGTGCCGAACGCTGAAGAATTCCCACGCTGTTGGCCCACGTTGAAGCGGTATTTGGGTGAGATACGTCCTGCAGCGATGATGATTGCAGCGGGTTTGGCAGATCCTCGGATGAAAATTGAAATCGAGGTGACGGCGATAAAACGCCAGCCCAATGCCTAACAATGCCTAACCGTGGGCTTTCAGGTGTAAACTAGCGACCACTAATGCTCTGGCACGCTTTTGCACGTTCTTGCTGTACAGGAGCTTAAAACTCGCATGGAATTCACATGAAATTTGAACATTTGGTCGAAATTAACGATCTTTCTAATCCTCTCATCGAAGTCATCAGCCGTGAACAGTTGTGGCGCGGCCTGATTCTTCGGGCCGAGTCTCCTAAAATGTTTGTCTCTTACATCGATCAATGTGCCATTACCGATCGCACAGAAGTTTCGATGACGCGCGAAATTCAGTACGGTACCTTGCTAATCACTGACCATGTCAGCATGGTCCATAACGACTATGTGCACTACGAAGTACCCGCGCAAGACCAGATCCCACCTTCGTCTTTGCGCATGAGTATCGAAGAGCCTGAACCCGATCATCTGTTTGTGCGCTTCTGCTATGAAGATGGACATACCGCGGCAGAAGACGAAGCGAATGAGATGTACGATGAATATCGCCGCTCGGCCTACCACGAGGCGGATGTCGACACCATACGCGTGATTCGAGAATTAGCCGAAGGCGGGCTCCTGAATGCTTTAATGAACTAAAGACGCACTAAAGACAAACCAATACGGAAAACAACCATGACCACAGCACCAGCGCCATTCTTGGCAAAGAAATTGAAACGCAAACAATTCGCCTGCACCGGCGATGCGCATATCCAAGGTGATCTACAAATCACCCAACAAGTCATCGTCGGTGGTGACTTATTGGTTGATGGCCACCTCGAGGCCGAAGAAGTTTTTTGCTTAGGTAAGTTGACGGTCACTGGCGATATCCGCGTGCAATCGCTATACGTAGGGCAAGCCTTGGACTGCGCCGGCGATGTGGACGTGGAGCACATGCTGAAAACCGGCTGCAACGCGGAATGGATGGCGCGCTTGTTGGAATTGGATCAAGCAAGACCAGCCAAAGACGGCAGCAGCTTTATCGATAAATTGGTTCACCCCAGCATCCTCAAGCGCGACGCTCATCACGAGTCCTTTGGTGGCTATGGCGACGTTCAAGTACTCGGCTATTTGGCGTGTGATGCCCTTGATTGCCATGGTAGCGTACAGCTCGACGATGTGCTCGATGTGGGCGAAATCCAATACGTTGGCGGACATTTGAGCGCGATCGCGATTGCTGCTGATGGGGACATCAATGTCAAAGGGGAATTGTTCTCTGAAACCGACATCGCCGTGCATGGCGGCATCTATGCGGGTGAAGTGATTTGCCAGGGCAATTTGCAAGCGGATTCGATTCATACCAATGGCGACATCAGCGCTTGGGGCACGATTCGCGCCGCCGGCCAGATCACTAGTCTCAATGGTGAAATTCACAGTGGTCGCTGGATCGCCAGTAAGACCACGATCTACGCGGCCAAGTACATCAAGGCAGGCGAGGCGATCGTCGCTGAGAAAGGCATTACTTGCGGCAGCGACTACGGCATTCTCGCGGCCACCACCATCAAACGTTCTTTGTGGGAAGAACGTGGTTATGTGTCGGCGCCCACCAAGCCGAAGTATCTGTTGTCGGGCAAATTTGTCGAAGGCAAAAAACTGAAGCATATCGACAGCATGGAAAAGAAACGCGATTGGGAATTGGATTGGGAAGTCCCACGCCGCTTGGCCCATGAGATGATTAATTAAGCCCCTGCATCAACACACGAGCTCATCAAACACATTAAGCACATTAAGCACATTGGGCTCAGTCCGCAGCCGCTGCCACTCGGCAGCGGCAACTAACCTCATTGGGACCTCGTCCGCCTCAAGTTCCCTTCCCACTCCTGAATTTCCGTAGGTAAAAAGTCAGCGAGACAAAACAAAATAACGTGCCTTTTTCCCCACGCTTTATTTCCATTGAATACCACTTAGAGTAAACATTCTAATTTTCCCTCGGAACGCCTTTTCCCTCTGCGCACCAGAGGTAGACCAGTATTTTTTCTCAATGAAATCGATTGATGTCAAAAAGACATTTCAGTCTGTAATTGAAATGTCACATAGCTATGTCAGGCTTACGTTGTTTGCAAAACAAACATGACAAAAAGAGTTGTAATTCGGAATAAATACATTCCAAAAGAATGACTCACAAAAATTTATTTAATAACAAGAAGAGAAGACCGTCATTACTCAGGTTGACACAATTTTCCTGAGACAGTCGGCCTTCATTTCGCAAAACCATGTTTTGTCTTGGTCACACTGCCAAAGACCGAGCATGAGGGAGAGGAAACAATGTCTTATCTGAAGAATATCCGGCGTCAGCCCGGAGCTTGGCGCTTGTCCGCCATTTGTTTAGCCACAGTCAGTACGCTGGGTATGAGCAGCCTCAGCAATCTGAGTTTCGCGGGCGTGGTCGACCATCACGAGTTTGAAGCGAGTGTGCATGTACCTTACCGCGCCCCGGCCACGGCACGTGTTGGCGATGAGTCCCGCACCTTCACCTTGGACTTTAGCTTCCCACTCAACAAGGCCGAGCAAACGGTCGCATGGAAGCTCGATTTAGTCGCACCAAGTGGCCGCGTCGTCCAGACTTGGAACGGTACCGAAAAACTCTTGAGCCGCGCTGTGATCAAGCAGGTCTACTGGGCTGGGCGCAATTCTGCGAACGCTATGCCAGACGGCATTTACCAACTGCGTTTGACGGCTGCAGCTGTTGATACACGTGAAGTGATTAACCCGAACCGCCGTTCGGTCAACCAAGTCGTCAATGAAATTCTCTTACAGAATCGCGCCGAAATCATTGAACAGAGTTGGCCTATGCAAGTGGGCAGCACCAACCAAGTGGCAATGCCCGCATTTGCAGGACTCAAAACTGCCAAAAATAACCGAACCATGAGCGCACCACCAGCGCTTGCAGCGTCATCCAGCACCAGCAAAACCGCCATGGCACCTGCGGTACCAGCGACTAGCAGCTTGCCTTACACGGTGTACTACGGCAATCTGCACAGCCAAACTAACCACAGTGATGGCGGCGGTAATCTCAGCGCCTGTACTGGAGCACAAAACCCACAGTCAGCTGCATACGGTCCAAGCGACGCTTACCAATACGCGATGAACAAAGGTCTGGATTTCTTGATGACCTCGGAACACAACCATATGTACGATGGTTCCGATGCCACGAACACCAGCGCCAACCCAACTACCGCAAAAAATCTCTACCAATCTGGCCTCAGCGCCGCGACCAGTTTTAACGCAAGTAATCCGAATTTCTTAGCGATTTATGGCTTGGAATGGGGCGTCATCAACAATGGCGGCCACTTGAATATTTTCAACTCCAATGAACTCTTGGGCTGGGAATACAACGCCAGCAATCAACTGATTGCCGATACTTTGACGGTGAAAAATGACTATGCAGCGCTGTACACATTAATGCGTCAACGTGGTTGGATTGGACAATTCAACCACCCATCAAGCAGCGGTCAGTTCCTCGTCAACGGTGTGCCATTAGCTTATACAGCCGATGGAGATCAAGCCATGGTGGCTTGTGAAATCCTGAATACTTCAGCATTCTCGACCAACACCACCGAATCAGAAACTGGTCGCTCGACTTACGAATCCGCCTGCAACAAAGCGCTCGAAGCGGGGTTCCATATTGCCTTTACAACCAACCAAGATAACCACTGTGCCAACTGGGGTGCTTCGTACACCAACCGCAATGGTGTGTTGATTCCAAGTGGACTGCCACTCACGAATGCCAACTTCATTGCAGCACTTAGAGCGCGCCGTGTATTTGCAACGATGGATAAAAATTCGCAGTTGGTTCTGACTGCAAATGGTCACATCATGGGTGAACGTTTCAGCAACTCAGGCAGCCTGACTTTGACTACGAATTTTGCGAACAGCGCCGGACGCACCGCTAGTACGGTACAGATCTTTGAAGGTGTGCCTGGTCGCAATGGCACGGTCACGCAACTCAGCAATACCGCGATCACGACCATTACACCGAGCGCAGGCGAACACTTCTATTACGCCAAGGTGACCCAAGACGACGGTAACATTTTGTGGTCAGCGCCAATTTGGGTGAGTCAAGGTACTGCGAGCAGTGATACGACAACACCGACCGTCAGCGCCAGCGAAACAGGCACTAGTGGCACGATCACTTTGAACGCCACGGCAAGTGACAATGTCGGTGTCAGCAAAGTTGAATTCTATGTCGATAGCGTTCTTAAAGGCACTGCCACTGCGGCACCGTACTCGCTCAGTCTCAACTCCACCACACTGAGCAATGGTACACATACCTACGTCGCCAAGGCCTACGATGCCGCGGGCAATATTGGTAGTTCAAGCGCAGTCAGTTTTAGCATCAACAACCCTGTGCCCGACACCACTGCACCAAGCGTCACGGCGAGCGAATCTGGCACGAGCGGCACGATCAGTTTTAGCGCCACCGCGAGCGACAATGTGGGCGTATCCAAGGTCGAGTTTTATGTCGACGCCACGCTCAAAGCCACAGTGACTGCGGCGCCGTACACCACTAGTTTGAATTCCACCACATTGACCAATGGTAGTCATAGCTTGGTCGCCAAAGCCTATGACGCCGCAGGCAATGTCGGCACTTCTAGCACTGTCACCTTCAGTGTCAACAACACGGTATCGAAACAATTGATCGTGAATGGTGGCTTTGAAAGTGGTGCGAGCTCTTGGACGGCAACCGCCGGTGTCATCAGCAATGACACAACTCAAGCTGCACGTGCTGGTACCTATAAAGCTTGGTTGAACGGTTATGGTGCATCGCATGTTGATAGCATCTATCAAACCATTAGCATTCCAAGCACCAGTACTTCGACCACTTTGAGTTTTTGGTTAAAAGTCGTATCGAATGAAACCACCACGACGCAAGCCTACGATACGCTGCAAGTGCAGATTCGGAATAGCAGCGGCACCGTCTTATCGACGCTCGCGACTTACTCGAACCTGAACAAAGGCACCACTTATGTCAATAAGTCGTTTGACATTAGTTCTTACAAAGGCCAAACGATACGGATCTACTTCCTCGGTACCGAAGGTTCAGTAACCGCGACTTCGTTCTTGATCGATGATGTGAGTGTAGTCACCCAATAAGTTTAGAAAACGCGCTCTCGCGTTCTTTCACAACGCATCGCTGTGCCTGTGCAGCGATGCGTTTTTTTATGGCTTTTGCGCACAACGGGTCCCTTATACCTTCGCTTGATCTGCATGACGCAAGCTATCACGCAGTAACATGATCTTGCTCTTACGAAAAGTCGGCGTCGGCGCACTGCGACGCTTCAGATCAAAACTACGGACAGGCTTACCAAAGCAACAGGCTGGCGGTGGTGTCACTTTATTCAATTCGAAATTGTGGGCTAAGACCGCGAGGTTCAAACGATTGATGTCAAACCAATCTTGATTCAATAAAGTGTGTTGATAGTCGCGATAAATTGCTCGGTACAATGTCAGCGATTCTGCGAAACAACCAAACACACTATTCGGTGCCAGATTCAACATGCTCGATGAAAGTTTGCCGAGCACGAAGTGCAGCTCTGGCGAGTACGCGTTACCGGCATCCTGACGCACAACAACGTGCTCGCAACGCTGGTAATCATCGATGTCGAGATTGGCAGGTTCTGCCACATCAACCACCAACAATTTCTTATCAGCGTGACGCAATATTTCCACACGTTCCGCCGTCAATTTTGCTTCCGTGCTGTGCGTGCAGGCAAACACTGCATCGACTTTTCCAACTTGCGTGATATCCGAATGCAATTCAATCGGAAAGTTGGAGGCAAACTCTTTCAACAGATTGGGGTTGGTACCAAAACCGACCACCTCATAGCCTTGCGCCAATAAGAAACGTGTCACTTCGGTGCCGAGAATGCCGTAAGGTCCAATCACTAACACGCGACGATTCTTACCCAATTTCGCCTTATGCAAAGCAGCGGCAATATCTTGGCACAGCAATAAAGAGGTACCGTTGTCACCGATCGTAAATAGAATGTGCGGAAACATCGCCTTCAACTCAGCACCGTCACGACCGAACAAGCGTTTAGTCGAGGCCGCCAACAAAACGACTTTGGCACCACGTTGATCGGCCCATTTCACGGCATTGATGAACTGTTGTTTCGCCAATTGACGGCCCGACTTCGTCATCAATTCTGCGGCCGTCACATAGATGCCACGTACGCGTCCCGCCACACCATTCAAGTAGATGCGTGCACCAGACGAGTGACCATCACGCGGCTTCAAATTGCCCCAGAACAAATGCTTCTCTTGCTCATCACGGACATTCGTAATAATCGCCACATCGATACTAGGGCGACCTGTTAAAAAACGCCAATGGGCGCGCCAATCGCAAATCGCCAAAGTCCAACGCCAAAGGGTCACCAAAATCGCTGCCAACATGTCACTCTCCTCTACTTCATCCTGATCTATGGGCTCAAAGCTAGTTTGTCCGGTAGACCTGTCTTCATTACTGTTTGTCATCACGAACACCATTGCCGTGACGGCTCCGATAACAAGAAGTGTAGAGATGCGAGGAAACAAAACACATACGGAAAACACCGTATTCGTGTTTTAAAAAGGTGAAAACGATGATTTTTTGAATAACTGAAATGTCTACAGAGGCAGCGACGACGCTCGCTTGATGAGCGGCACGCTTAAAGAGAAGACCGAGCCTTTGCCAGGCTCAGAAGAAACCGCCAATTGATAGCCACATTGACGGCAGAGACTATTCACAATGTACAAACCAAGGCCAAAACCATGTGCAGCTTGTTCCGCTTGTGGCCCCCGCTCGAAAGCGCTGGACAGCTTGGCCAACTGCACAGGATCCATGCCAGGGCCGGTATCCCACACTTGGAACACCGCCGCTTCAGACTTGCGCCGAACACCGACCACCACGCGACCTTTCGCGGTGTAACGTAAGGCATTAGAAACCAAGTTGCTCAGAATGCGGTACAACAGCAGACTCGATCCGGCAATCTTCAATTGACTATCGTGCACGTTCAGACGCAAACTCTTTTGCTGTGCGGTCGCCTCAAATTCTCGCGTCAATTGTTGCAGCATCTGGTGCACATCAATTTCTTCTTCTGCCGTGACGTGCTCTTCACGTGCTCGTGCAATCATATCGCGCAACATTGCTTGGGCATACGTGAGGGTTTGTTCAAGATGTTCTGCGACCGCACGATTTTCCACTTTCTGCCCCAAAGCTGCCGCCGCAAAACGCAGCGATGCTAAAGGTTGTGCGATGTCATGACTCGCAGAGGCCAATTGTAGTTGCTGTTGCTTGGCTTTCTCGAGCGCCTCGAGCTTGGCTTGTTCAGCTTGTAGTAATTGCTCAGTCTCAGCCAGACGACGTACCCGTTGTTCCGCTTGTCGTTCGTTAAATAGGCGAATTTGATTCCACACCGCAGCGGCAAAAAATATCGCCTCGCCCATGTAACCAATCTTGGGATAATCCAAGGCACTGATAAACGGAAAAGGATTCGCAAACGTAATGCTAATGCCGAGCATGAACACCACGAAGAAGACTTCCACGCTGGTACCAATCAAGTAAAAGCGCGCCGCAGGCACCTTCAGCTGCACACCACGCACCGCCGCCACAAGCACCAAGATGGAATACGAAAACGCCACGGGCAACGCCAAATCATCGATACCAAAAAGAGCATGCAGAATCATGACCAAGAAGATCAACCAAAAAGCACCGATATGCCAGAAATAAAGTTTCACCATACGACCGCGCATTTGCAAGAAACCAATCGCAAAAGCGACGTGCCATAAGGCCACGATTAAGGCCAAAATACCTGGCATCCGCATATTCATTTGGGGACTTTCGGTCCATAGAAATTGGAAACCATAACCCTCGACCTGCGCCAGAAAGGCGAGATTAGCAAGCACTAAGCCTGCATAAATCTGATAGCTAGAATGATGAATCGAACGAAACACCAAGACCACCAAAGGCACCACCACCATCATCAGCCCAAACAGAATGCCATTGATCAGATTATTCATCGCATCGAAATGCCCGAAATTACGCTCAGCATACAAATGCATCTGTAAGGGGGTTTTGCCATGCGTTTGATAATGGATGTAAATCTCGCGTGCTTGGGCTGAGGCGGCTAATTGGAGTAACAACTTACGATGCAAGACGGGACGCTCAGCGAAGGTGGATTGCGGTTGGAGCTGCATCAAGGTGCTCCAGCCTGAGTTTGGCGTGTCGCTTGCAGTCGAGGTTCGAGCGAATACTTCGATCCAAAACGCATCAGGGATACCAAGATCAAGGATGGCATCGTGTGACAGTGACGGCAAACTAAGTTTGACCCATTGCCCACGCTGGCGCTCTTGTAGTACTGGGAGATGCGGCGGCACAGCCTCAGCCTCGATCGCTGCGCTACAGTCTTGCAAAGCGACTTTATGAAAATCTGAATCTATTTTGCAAACTTTTTCTGGAGCAGCCTGCGCGACCATCGTCAGCCAAGAGAAACACCAGATCGCACATAACAACAGCAGGCGTTGCATATCAATAATCGGTCTCAAGAAAAGTAGAAAAGCAAAAAATCTCAACTTCGAAAGTAGTTCTGCAAAAACACCTATAATGCGAACACTGCAGATAGAAGCAATGATAGAGCTGTTGAGCAAGCTTACATAAACCGAAACGCTCTATTCTAGCACTGTGGTCGTGCATAGAACTTCGTCGTGTCCAAGCTCTTTTGCGACCACAACACTGAGCGACAACAAACACCAAAAGCCAGAGCTGACTATTCACATTCAACCACGCTGTTATGTCTACTAAGTCCATCCGTATTTTGCTGGTTGATGACCACGCTTTATTCCGTCAAGGTCTCAAATTCTTGCTCCATAGCCAGCCTCGCTATCAGGTCCTTGCCGAGCTCGGCAGTCTCGATCAAGTCTTACCGTGCTTGCAGGAACAAAGTTTTGATTTGATGATCCTCGATTACCATATGCCCGGTGGCGAATCGAGCGCGATGTTGGCCTATTGCAAACAGCGTTACCCCGACATGAAAGTGCTCGCTTTGACAGGCGCCAATTCGGGCATCGTGTTCAAGCAAATGCGCGACGCCAAAGCCGATGCGGTCATGCAAAAAGAAGCCTCTCCCGATGAACTCTTACTGTGCTTGCAGCAGATTCTCCAAGAACATTCGTCGCAGACGATTTTGAGTGCTGCAGTACAGGAACAGATTGACGCCAGCGAAACCGATCTGACACCACGCGAACTACAAATCCTCGCGCTGATCTATCAGGGACATCCCACTACCGAGATCGCTGAGCAATTGAGCCTATCCGCGAAAACCGTCGATAAGCATCGCGAAAACCTCATGCGCAAGCTCAATGTGAACAATGTGGTGCAACTGATTCACCGCGTTCAAGAACTCAAACTATTATGATTTAAAAAGTGCGGGCGTGATGCATTGGTGGGAGTCAGGTCAGCGCAAATCTATTTTAGACCTACCACTAAGTGCGCCTAAAAACTACCGCGTAGACTCAAGAACCACTGCCGTGGTGGGATCGGGAAACTGACATAGCTTCCACTCGGCGCACCAACTTGCAGAGTTGAACTGCCCTGCTGATTCGTCAGATTGCTGACATGCAAACTCAGGTAATGATCACTCTTCGCACCTATCAATGTCGTGAGCCGATATTGCATCCCCATGCCGAGTAGATGGTAACTCGGCACACTGAGATCATTGGTGAAGGTCGTGAAGCGTCTGCCGACATAATCTGAATCGACTTGCCACTCCCAATCAGCATGACGGAAAGCCAAGCGGGACTTATTCATCCACTGCGGCGAGGCGGGTACTTGTTGGCCTTTGGTCACCACTGGGGTAGTGCCGTTCAGATAATCGTCTTGATACACCGAACTGTTATACGACAAATTATTGCTCAGAGACCAGCCCGACTTCCAGTTGAGTTGGAGCGCAAGATCCACGCCTTGCGTTTTCACCGCGCCCACATTGGTCAAGATGGGATTGCCATTGACGATCGAAGAGATCACGGGACTAGGGCTGATCTGCAAAAGTCTGTCGTTAAACTGAACCAAATAGGTGGTCAGTTGAGCTTCAACCTGTTCGAGTCCGGTCGTCGCAGCAGTTTGATCAGATAGACGCGAACGCACCCGCCAACCGGCTTCTAAAGTTTTGGCGGTTTCCGGTTTAACGCTACGCTTAAATAGATCGAACGCTGCCTGACTATTCAAACTCCATGGCGATAATCCGACCGCGCCATACGTCACAAATTGGCGAAGGTTTTTTTGTAAATTGAAATACAGCTGCTGCTCCGCATTCATCTGCCACACCCCACCAAATTGCGGCAACCACCATTGTTTCGTGACAATACGGCCCTCAGGTAAAGCACTCGATCCGCCATTAATTGCGCCGAATTTTGGCTGCACAGGGAAGCGGCCATCGGCAAATTGCAAACTCGATTTCCATCCCGCTTGTAATTTCAATTGGGGGTGGATCTGCCATTCATCTTGCAGCGAAAATTGCACCAGCTTGTTATCAATTTCGCTTTCGTACTGCGTTATTTTTGGATCGCGCGGCGTTTGGTATGGCGTTATGGGTCGATTCACTTCAAGCGCATACCAACGTCGATCTGCATCGGAACGATTATGTTCAAGCCACAAACTCGCCATCCATTGATGTTGCTCGATTTTTTGCAGCCATTGTGAAATCAGACCGAAACGCCGGATGCGATATTCGGTCGTCCGCACTGCATAGCCCGAGCCGCCGAAGCTTTGCTTCAATTCTGCGTTGGGAAAGTAAACCTTAAATAAATCGGGCAAACCCGCCACGCCGATCGGGCCAGCGACGGCGCCTAAACCATCGTCGGCGTGCGCATAGATTTGCTGACTCCACGCAGCGCCATCGCCCAGCTCTCGCTCGAATTTGACATAGGCCAGATGATCGCGCCGCTGTGCCACCCCAAAATAATTGCGATAGTTGGCACCGTCTTGCAAAGGCGGCTGACCACGCTCATTCACATAATTCAGTGCCAACGCAAAATCGGGGTATGTGACTGGTCGCGTATAAGGAACAAAACGTTCCCGCACACCATTCAATACACCGTCTTCATTCGGCTCGGTTTTATCGGAATAACTGTAATAGGCCGTCACTTTGCTAGCACCGTTGTGCTTGACCCATTTAGCATTCAGATGCTCACCACCTTGAACCGCATCAAAATCCCAAGCACGTGCACGCAATCGGCTGGCCGACACATAGAACGCTTGATCATCCAATTCACCGCTGTCATAACGCACAAAACTACGACTCGCCGCGTAACTACCGATGCTTTGTGCATAGGTCCATGCGCTGCGTGGTGATGGATCTGATGAGTAGAACTCCAAGGTGCCGCCAAGATTACTGCTAGAGGCCGTCGCTAAATCACCTGCACCTGCATTAAGCACCACGTTACGAACATTTTCACTGATCACAGCGCGTTGCGGCGACAAACCGTTGTAGTTGCCATACTGTTGATCACCGAGCGGCACGCCATCTAAGGTGTAGCCGAGCTGCTGGGCGCCGAAGCCATGAATAAATAAAGAAAAATTCTGTTCGTTATTTCCCCAAGGATCGGCCGACTGAAAGGTCACACCGGGCAATTGATGAAAGGCCTTGAGGGGATTGAGTCCGGGCAGCTGCGCTTGAATCGCAGGTCCCGATAAACTCAAAGAAGAGCGACTCTTTTGCGCTTGTATCAGAACCGCTGGTGTTTGAACCGTGGGTGGTGCTGTTGGCTCATCCGATTTCACCTCATCACTGGAAGAGGCGTGCTGGGCGAACGCATCAGCCCCTGCGCCGATCCAACAGCACATGAGCATCTGATACAAAACAAGATGGCGTCTTCGCATCGGCATAGCACTTTAATTCAATTTGGGGCGATACCACAAAGTCGGATCATTCAATGGTGTTTCCTTCGGAAGCAGGTGATTCTTCAGATAAATCACGCGACGTTTCTTGAAGTTCGCATCTTCAATCGACTTGCCGTTGTACTTCCAAAAAATAGCATCAAACGAACCATCTTTCATCATCTTCCTGAGGCCCAACTCCAAGCGATCGCGCAGCTTGGTATTCGCTTGCGCCACAAAAAAATAATAGGGCCAAGGATAGTAAATCAGTAGATTCTCGTCGATCCGCAAATCCGGATTGGCCAACGACTCTTTATCGAGCTCATTAAAGATTTCATTAATCCCACGCGGGAACGCATCAAAGCGATGATAGCTCAACATGCGGAATAAATTACTGTATTTCGCTTCGACGACGTTCATGCCGGCCGCTTTGTAAAGCTTAATGTCGTCCCAGCCGACGCCCTGACCAACACTGAGTTTTTTGAGATCATCCAAAGTCTTGATGTCTCTAAAAAGCTCTTGCTTATCTTTGTGCACCAACAGCAATCGATACCCCATGATGCCTTTGCGCAGCGGAATCCGAATCGGCAAATAGTTCTGCTCTTTTTCAACGGTGGTTGAACTCCAAACGACATTCAAATCACTTTCACGAGCCAAATTACTCAAATAGCGCAGACCATTTGTTTGTTGAGCAGACGCACGTAGATGAAAGGGGCCAAATTCGGGGACAGTCTTTTCCAAAGCCACACGAAGAATTTCTTTGACGTCCTTAAACCGCGGGTCACCAGGTTCTTCATCCGCTGGATAGGTAATCTGCATGACCTGAGCAGCGATGCTGGACGCGCACAAACCAAGCGCCCCAAGCAGCCCTAACATGATCACCAATGAAAGACGAAAACCAAACATGCGTTTGCTTTACCAAGAAGACGAGACTGAGATACAAATGAGCCAAAAAGATGCCCCAAAATGATGCAATTTTAGTTAAATGTAGCACAGCCAGTTTCCAAGTAGAAACCAATTTAGAACCCGCGCCCTCATGCATGATGAATGACAAACTGCAATCGGCGTATTGAATTCTTTGAAAGTTCAGGTGAAACAATGCTGGCTGCGGCTTCGCCGAGGGTGCCTGCAAACACCTCGTTCCACCCCATGCTGAACGCTACTTCCATTTGTTGCTTTTCTGAGATAACAAGACATGTTGTTTGCACAATTCAACGATCTCGATGAAATTTGCGGGGCGCAGCCTTGATTAACGCAGCGCAAGATCACCAATTATTCCACTAACTTCAGCGCAAATTGACGTATTTGAGCCTCACTCAGAGTGCCGTTCGGCGCTATACTCACTGCCCGTATTCCTATCGATGACCACAAGTCAAATAACAAGACGCTTCCAAGGAGAATCAATTGTTCAAAAAGCTCGCCCTACCTGCGGCGCTATTAGCGATGTCCGCACCAAGTTTTGCCGATGAAGGCCAATGGCAACCATATCAACTGCCGCAACTCAAAGCCGAACTCAAAAAAATCGGGATCACGATTCCTGCCGAAAAACTGGCTGATTTATCCAAGCATCCTATGAGCGCCATCGTCTCTACTGGCGGTTGCTCGGCATCTTTTGTGTCGCCTGAAGGCTTGGTCGTCACCAATCATCACTGTGCTTACGATGCGATTCAACGCAATTCCAGCGCCAAGAAAAATTACATCAATGACGGCTTCTTAGCCAAGACGCGCGCGGAAGAATTGCCCGCCGGTGCTAGCACGCGGATTTATGTCACCGACAAAGTCGACAATGTGACCAAGGAAGTTACACAAGGTTTGGCGGCGAACTTGAGTGGTCGTGAACGTCGCGAACAAATTCAAAGCCGCATCAAAAAACTGATTGCGGATTGCGAACAAGATAAAGCCTACCGTTGTTCAGTACCGAGCTTCCATCGTGGCTTAGAGTACTACCGCATTCGTCAGATGATGATACGCGACGTGCGCTTGGTGTACGCACCACCCGATATGATCGGTAACTACGGCGGCGACATCGACAACTTCGAATGGCCACGCCACACCGGTGACTATTCATTCTTGCGCGCCTATGTCGGTAAAGACGGCCGCCCAGCAGATCCATCGCCAGATAATGTACCGTACAAATCCAAGGACTTCCTGGTAGTCTCGGCCGAAGGCATCAAAAATGGTGATCCGATTTTATTAGCGGGTTACCCTGGCCGCACCAGCCGCTACAAATTGCCATCGGAAATTCGCTTTGCGCGTGATGTGGACTACCCTGTCCGCGCTGCTGAAATGATGGCAGACATCGCCACCATCGAAGCCGCGACCAAGGGCAATGCCGATGATGAAGTGCGTTACGCGAGCGTGGTCAAAGGCATCAATAATCGTCTGAAGAAAACACAGGGCTTGATCGACGGCTTCGCCCGCAAAGACATTGCCGCCATCAAAGACGCACAAGATGCCTCCTTCCGTAATTGGTTGATCGGCTCTAGCAAGTCACCCGCTGAAGCGAAAGCCTTGTTAGCCAAACTCGATGCCATCATCGCCGAAGATATGGCGCTGTCGCAGGAAGAGTTAGCCTACGGCGTTGCCACCAATAGCGACCTATTCAATAGCGCACGCACTTTGTATCGCTTGGCAATCGAAAAAGAGAAACCGAACGCACAGCGTGAATCTGGTTATCAAGAACGTGACTTAGCCTTCATCAAAGGTCGCCTCACGCGCTTAGAGCAATCCTTTGTCGCCAAAGTCGACCAAGCCCGTTTGCAAGCGGCACTGCAACGTTACACGAAGCTCGATAAACATCCACAAGGTTTAGATGCTTTGCTACCGAGCGTGGAAGCTGTCGCTGCGATGTATCCAAAAACAAGTTTGACCGATACCGCCAAACGCTTAGCGTGGATGGATAAAGATCGCGCTGCTTTCCACCAATCGGATGATGCCTTTATCCAATGGGCGGTGAAGCTCCACGACATCGGCATGTCTTTGGAAAATCGCCGCAAAGAAGTCGATGGACAACTCGACTTCATCATTCCGCAATACATGGAAGCGGTGATCGCGTGGAAGAAGAGCGAGGGCAAACCCGTGTACCCTGACGCCAACAGCACCCTGCGCGTGACTTACGGCACGGTCGGTTCTTACTCACCACGTGATGGCGTGACCAAAGGCCCGTTCACCACGGTCGAAGGTATCGCCGAAAAACACACCGGCAAAGATCCTTTCATCGCCCCAGCGAATTTATTGGCGGCGATCAAAGAACAGCGTTACGGCATTTTCAAAGATCCTATCCTCGGCACCGTACCAGTCGACTTCTTAACCAGCGCAGACACCACGGGCGGTAACTCAGGTTCAGCAGTGATGAATAAACGCGGTGAGTTGATCGGCTTGAATTTCGATTCCACTTACGAATCGATCACCAAAGACTGGTACTTCGACACCAAGATCACCCGCGCCATTCACATGGATATCCGCTACATGTTATGGGTGATGAAAGAAGTCGATCATGCTGACAATATTTTGCAGGAGATGACGATTAAGTATCCGAAAAATGCCGGCGCTAAGAAATAAACGCAAAGGTGGGTAGGTAGCAAAACGGTCGAGTGCAAACTCGGCCGTTTTTCTTTAAGGGATATGCGATGTTGGATGAAAAGCGCAGGACAAGGCTTTAGCACTTCCGAAGATGATTCGATGCACGACACTCAATCATGTGACGCACACTATCTTTTAGGTTCAAGTGCAGTGTAATCGCCACCTTTTACAATCTCAGCAAGACGCTTAGCGAAAGAAGTGAGTTGAGGAATTCGGCCGCCTTCGCCGATGGAATGAAGCTCCATCTCGACTTGATGTTGGTAGTCATTTGCGCAAATATTCGTTAACAGGCACGCCATCAACACCTCGGCACTCCCTTCGTCACAACGCTTACCGAACGAACAAGCGACCAATTTCCATGCTTGCATCATATTGCTACCCGCTTGCGTATTGACCTCGTAGGGCACCCCATCTAACCAATAGCGAGCATTCTTGCCTGATCGCTCGACATTCAAATAGGGCCCGTACTGCTCAATCAGCAAAGGATCTCTTGAATCAAGAACCTGCTTTTTGAGGTCGTTAAATTTTTGATTTTTGCTCTGAAGATTTTTTTCATGTCTTGCCGACATAAAAAGATCTGATAGCTTTTGATATACATCTCCGCGATGTCGAGCTTCTTCTACCAATGCATCCATCGCTTTGTCGGTGAGTTCGGAATCCAAATAAGCTTGGCACTGATACTTTAGTTTTTCGTAGGCAGCACTACGTTTCGAATAGTTTTCAGAAGAAAAGTAGGTGCCGTACTTCATAATGTCCTTGTGACCGAGAACCGCTTTGATATCTCGGCATGTCTTTATTGCTCCCGCGGCATATTCAAAGCCCCCAATCTCTGGATGTTGTTTGGCCCATTCAGCAAAAGCGCGCATATCTTGTGTCGTTGCGAACCTTTTAGAAAGTTCGGCGTTGATAGCATTCGAATCGACACGCGATCTAGCCAGCTCATCAGAAGGCGCTCGACGTTCGGTAGCACTTGCAACTGAAGAGGCATGGGCAGACAACGATGCATCTGCGATGACCAGTCCTTCCTTCGGCTTTTGTGAAAGAAAAAAATAAGCAGCTCCAATAATCAACAGGAGACTGCGACAAGGAAAAACTTCAACTTAGCGTGCATATTGTGCTTGGATTTACTTGCTACATTTTGAGAGAGACTTAGTATCACCGGGTTCGAGAATTGGGAGGTATCGGATACACGCTGTCGCTGACCCAGCCGTTTTTTATCTGGCTTGATGGCATGAAGCCTCACTCTAGGCGACAGCCAACAAAATTGCATTTTTACTCATCCTAAACCATAATTGCGTGGCTTATCAATTTATTCATTATTTGTCCCTTCTATGCGCTTACTTCATTCCTTAGCTGTCACCACAGCATGTGCTTCATTACTTGCTTGTGGTGGTAGCGGTTCATCCACAGCAACCAAGTCTCCTGACACGTCAACGACCACTCCAGCGCCAGCCATTGCAAGCCTGATCGCAGGCTCATATTACGGCGCAGGAAATGCCAATGGAAGTTTGACCGCGGCAAGCATCACCGCGCCAGCTGGGGCCGTCACTGATAGCGTAGGGAATATGTTTTTTGTAGACTCAAGTGACAGTACGATCCGCAAGGTCACTCCCAGCGGGAGCGTCACAAGCTACGCAGGTGTGTCAGGAAAGCGCGGTACAAATGACGGGCCTCGCGACTCAGCCAATTTCACAACACCAATGGGCTTGGCCATTGATGCACAAGACAACCTTTATGTTTCTGACGTCGGCGTTAATAATATTCGAAAGATCAGTAATGCCGGAGTTGTCACAACGGTAGCGGGCATCGCCAGCGACACACTAGAGGTCGTGAATGGGACAGCAAATACAGCCAAATTCGCAGCACCATTTGCTTTGGCAGTCGATAGCACGAACAATATCTATGTCATCGAAAATACAGGTCGCCTTAGAAAAATATCTTCCTCTGGCATTGTTTCAACACTAGCAGGTCCCGATCAACTTTTCGCTAGGGGAGCGAGCGACGGAAGTGGTGCCAATGTGCGCTTCAATAGCCCAAAAGGTATCGCGATTGATAAGGACAATAACATCTTCATCGCCGATACTAACAATGGCACGATTCGAAAAATCACCCCTTCTGGCCTCGTCTCGACCTATGCCGGAAAAGCAGGATCTCTAGGATCCACAGATGGTTCAATCAATACGGCACTTTTTTCCTCGCCGCGCTCACTTCGTTTTGATAAACAAGGAAATTTGTACGTCGTCGAAGCCGCCAATAATGTCATCCGCAAGATCAGTAGCGCTGGTATCGTCAGCACAGTGGCAGGTAATGCGAATGCCGTCGGTGCCTATGTCGATGGTGTCGGCGGTATCGCGCGTTTCAATTTTCCAAGAGATATTACCTTCGACCTTGCAGGCAATGCGTATGTCTCTGATCTCAGTAATTCCACCATTCGAAAAATCACGACTGACGGCATGGTCTCTACCTGGTTTGGACCGAAATCCAATTCAGGTATCGCTGACGGTAACGGTGGTCGAGCGCAATTTTTTGGCCCCAGTGGCATCGTCAGTGATAACGTCGGAAATTATTACGTATCAGACACTAGCAACCACACTATTCGCAAAGTGAGCGCCAGCGGTGATGTCACCACGCTCACCGGAAGCCCGACAGAATACGGATCGACCGATGCGAACAATCGCCTCTCTCAGTTCAACTCTCCGCTCGGTCTGACATTCGACAAAAACGGATTTTTGTATGTTGCTGATTCAGGCAATGAAGCGATTCGCCGCGTCAATACCGCAGGTGACGTGACTACCTTCGCGCGAGGAGGATCTTCTGCGACTATGGGTGCCCCACACGGTTTAATTTTTGATGCCAGTGGCAATCTGCTCGTGACCGACAACACCTATAACGCCGTGCGTAAAATTTCGCCAACGGGCCAAATAAGCCTCTTCGCTGGCTCACCGAACGGTCTACCGGGCAGTAGTGATTTCATGGGTGTAAGCGCCAGCTTTAACTGCCCATCGGGTATCGCAATCGATAAGGCAGGGTTCATCTACGTCGCCGACACCTGCAACCATACGATCCGTAAAATTAATCCAAATGGCCTTGTCTCCACATATGCTGGTCGGGCTGGCGAAAGTGGCAGCACAGATGGCGACCTCAACTCGGCACGCTTTAACTTTCCGTATGGTCTCAAATTCGACGCCAACGATAATCTATATGTCAGCGAATCTGGCACAAGTCTCATTCGAAAAATTAGTCCCGCTGGCTTGGTCTCGACGTATGCAGGCGTTGCTGGTAGCGCCAATTTAGTTCCCGATGCTGGTAGCAAGACCCTGGCTTACCCTCGAGGTATGACCTTTGATGCGCAAGGACGCTTAGTTGTACTGATGAACAACGGAGTATTTGTGATTAATCGCTAGCGCCAATTTTAGATAGACACAATCTGGTCACTGAGTTCGATCAATGACGGGATTGTGTTGCGCAGTAGTGAGAGCATTTACATCGTATCGACTGACTAAGACGGCTAAGATTAGGCGCTCCGTGAATATCGCCACACTATCAACGAGGAATTAACTGATGGGCCTTCGCTTCTACACATTCGCGTTTGGGGTTCTATTGATGCATATGTCCCTCCACAAAGAGGTCGTCGCCCAATCGACACCACAAAGTGTTGAGGTCAATCACACCCGCCACCCCGAGGAAAGAAGCTATCGAGCTCTCCATGGTGGTAGACAACTATTCGAATCCTTGCAGGCGCGTGTACCCGGTGCGGTCTTGCGGTTTCGTTTAATTCCGCTTAAGCCAGAAGTCGACCTGAAACAGGTCCGTCTGCGTCTTGCTGGTGAAACCTTTGAGACGCCCATTCACATCACCGAGGATCTTCGATTTGAATTGCCGAATAACGACTTGGCTTTGAAAGAAGATGCCGTCATTTTGTCGAACTATTCGGAAACAGATCTTCGATGGCTAGCTGAAATTAAGTCACCGGATCTTCCAGAAAATCGCCTACGGCTCGGCGAACTGCGTGTGAACTGTGAGGTCTACGTAAAAACCCTTCGGTTCAGAGAAAAAAACGATATCACAAGTTTAAGCAAACGCGCTCTCCTCGCCGTGCTACCGAATCCGTGCCTCTTCGAGAGATCCGTGATACGTTTCCCTGCAGAACGCCCTATCTTCAAAATGAGTCTCTCGCATGGAGGTCGTCACGAACAACTTCCTTTACGAAATCTCTATGGGGGGCGATTACATCCCATCTCGCTCTTTGGTCCAAATGAACTTCAAAATGGCTGGCTTGAACTATGGTGGCTCGACAGAGATTTCGCCGCTCCTCTCGGCGACCAATCATGGCCGGACGAGACGCTGATTGAATTTGAATTCATGGAGGATTGAACAATGCGATACAACCAAGCTCATCAAAGCAAACTGATACCCCATGCCTTGCTGCTTATCGGCATTCTATTTAGCCTCACGGCATGCAGTCTCCCCACCGAAGAAGAATGGCGCGAGGATCCCAAAGCATTTGCCCGAAGACTCAAGCAACCAAAAGACATTACCATCCCAGAGCACCTCGCCAAGCTCAAAGACTGTTACATAGTACCGATCAATGTGAAGGGCGTCCCCATCATCGACTATGAAAAGACCATCCTCTTTCTGCAACAAGAACCCAGAACATTCGATCAAGTGGTGCAAACATTCGGCAACACCACTCGAGTACGGTTTTCCAATTCATATACACTCTTGCGCTATCAAACCGCTCTACCAGAACAATATGCACAAGCAAAAGTCGATGCCTATCTGGTTCAACACAAAGCGAAATTGATGCCCTTGCGTTTAGTCGAATTCGCGATTTTGTTTGATCAACAAGGGCGTTTCAAGAAATTTCGCGTTGATCCTTTGCCGACCAACTCCTGAACAATATTTCGCCAAAACGAAACAGAGACGACGATAGAATTTTGTATGAATCATTGCATCTTGAGGCTATGTTTTCTATGTCTCTGCGCTTAACTTTGATGCTTCGTTTTCAGCGACCGAATCAAATGCTACCGGAAGGTAATCTCCACCGTTCGCTGAATAAGGCAAGGAGAAAAAATCAACATGATATAATTAACAACTTCACTCTCTTACACCCCTGCATGGCTTGCCCTGCATTCGAGATCTCATAAGGCTGTTTATGTCCGTTGCGAATAGCGCTGCACGTATCATTAATTCTCTACTTCGTCCCTTTGACATCAAAATCTCTCGTCTATCCGCAAGCATCAACCACATACCGACTCAAATTGACAGCACCGCGGTGGTCGAGCGGGCGATTACCGCAGCACCAAACCAAATCGAAATAAGGGAAGTGGAAATTCCTTTCTCCCCCGATACTTGGGTCATGATAGAGACCAAATACGATGCCAATCTTTGGATCGACCTCGGAGATGTTGGTGTGTCTCGTGCTTGCATGAAAGAAACGTTCGAGGTCATGGAAACCAATTTCGTGAGGTCTTTCCTAAAGAAGGGGGATACATTTCTCGACATTGGCGCGAACATCGGTTGGTTCACAATAGTTGCGGCTCAATGTGTTGGAGATGAAGGTGTGATCCATGCCTTTGAGCCGAGAAACACCACATTTAAGTATCTCGAAAAAACCATCGCGATAAACGGGCTTGAGCAAAGAATCTTTGCGCATCATTGTGCGCTTGGAGCAGAATCAGGAAAGCTTCGCATCGTGTGGGGAACGCAAACATCGAACCCTGGTGGGACCTGGCTTGTCTCGAGAAAGGCAGTGAGCGATATGCTTCCCACAACCACGCATTCTTACCAAGATATCGACGTCCGTCGATTGGATGATTTTGAACAAATTCAGCAAGTTCAACTGATGAAAATTGACGTTGAAGGTGCAGAACCGCTTGTTTTGAAAGGCTCCACGGAATTATTACGTCGATCTAGGCCTGTAATTTTGTCCGAAATCAATGAAGAATTATTGCGAATTGTAGGCAATTCCTCTAGCGTCGAACTTATCGATTGGATGCAAACGATGGGATATGATTGTTTCGAGTTAACAACCAATGGACTAGGACAACAACTTGGACGAACCAATGGAGCATTCCCCGCAATCGTGAATGTACTGTTTGTCCCATCTGAATTTGATCGAAGCAAACTTCGCTATTGAAACTCAAGCGACTTTCTCTGCCGCCGCAGATGAAGCAGGTATGTCTCGTTTATATGGCGGCATCCACTTCACCAATGGTGATCAAGCAGGTCGTACTTTAGGACGTAAGGTGGGTGCGCAAGTATTTGCTAAGGCGCAGGCTTTATGGACAGGTAAAGCGTAATCAACGCTTGTACCATATCGCGTACCATATTGAATGCAGGTAGCAAGTAAACTCACTTTGCTGTCTGCATTTTTTCTTTGCTCCCACGCAGCTTTGCTTGCGCCTTCGCTTGTAGCTTTCCATTGATGATTGCCAACGGTGCTGCTTGGCTGATCGCTAAAACCGCGGGATGGGTGATCTTACGTTGTACTGTAATCGCGTAGAACTGCTCTTTGACCTCTTCTGTACTACCAATTAATTCAAGATCATATTGGCGTGTAATCATATCGGCGATAGCACTGGGCTTAGCGAGGAAGCCAACACCAGCCTGACCAAAGGCGCTCATCAACGCACTATCATCAAACTCTCCAGCAATCCGTGGTCGCACCCCCTTTTGTTCAAACCACTGCACTAGGCGCGATCGCAACGCAGAATCTTCACCCGGCAATAAAATTGGTGCTCCATCGAGGCATTGTGGAAAAGCTTGCGGATACGCTTTTCGCAAAGCCGCGGTGCCAAAAAAACTCAGACCACATTCACCGAGAGGATGGCTAAATCCGCGCACCTTCGTACTTGGTGGTAGCGGCGTATCGGTCACGACAATATCGAGTTTGTGGCGCGCCAATTCACTGAGTAGGTCTTCCAATTTCCCTTCTCGGCAATTGATCCGCAAAGTTTGAGGTAAGCGCAATGCGGGCTCCAACAATTTATACGCCACGGCTTTGGCAACAGCATCTGAAACGCCCACGCGCAATTGCACGGTGCGTTCGGTGGGATGGTGTTGCAAGACTTGCTCCAATTCCTGGCCCAACAGAAAGATCTCTTCAGCATAGGCAAATACCAAACGCCCTGCCTCGGTTAACTCAAGATTACGCCCAGATTTTTCAAAGAGAGCCTCACCTTGGATATCTTCAAACAGACTGAGTTGACCACTGATGGTTTGTGGTGTGACATGCAGTTGCTCACTGGCCCTTGCAATGCTACCGCACTTGGCCACCGTCCAAAAATAATGCAAATGTTTGTAATTCAAACTTGCCATCGCAATCCTCACTCAGCGAATGTCGCGTCACCACGCTCGCTCTTAAAATACATCGATAAATTCGATGTATTTGTAAATTATATTCGACTTTTATTGATTTCCAAGCCGACCTATACTTCCGCTACCTCAAAAAGGTCAGCACTACATCGTCTAGCTTGCGATCGGTGCTGTTGAAAAATTAAGCTCGTCCTTGTTTGTTTTCAGGAGAACATCATGAGTTATCTAGACCGCCCTTATCAACGCGACGCGCAGACGGTGAGTTACACCGACGGCCGCAGCATCGCCGGGCATAAAGTATTGCGCAACACCTACATGTTGCTGTCTATGACTTTATTGTTTTCGGCACTCACAGCTGGGATTAGCGTTGCCTTCGCCTTGCCCAGTATGGGCATTATCGTGACCCTCGTCGGTTACTTCGCCTTGCTATTTTTGACCACCAAACTGCGTAATAGCGCTTGGGGTATTGTGTCGGTGTTTGCCTTGACCGGCTTCATGGGCTTAACGCTCGGCCCAATTATCACGCGTTATCTCGGTATGCCAGGTGGCGGCGCGATTGTGATGAATGCGATGGCCTTGACCGCTGTGATTTTCATGGGCTTATCTGCTTATGTTTTGATTAGCAAACGTGACTTCAGCTTCATGAGCGGCTTCTTAATGGTGGGCGTCTTGGTTGCCTTCGTGGCAGGTCTGGGTGCGATTTTCTTTGAAATTCCTGCGCTCTCCATCGCTGTATCGGCTGCCTTCGTTTTACTGATGTCAGGCATGATTCTGTACGAAACTAGCAACATCATCCATGGTGGTGAAACAAATTACATCATGGCCACGGTCAGCTTGTACGTCAGCATCTTTAATCTGTTCACCAGCTTGTTGCAGTTGCTCGGTTTTATCGATAACGAATAAGTTCCACTCCCCGGTGGCGATTTTGCTAATCGCTCTCATGTGGGTCGCCACCGCTTTTTTTTTACACATTTTCTGGGTTGAAACCGCTCGTTATTCCCGCTCAGGCCTGAGTCTAGGCCCACAGCACAGGACATCAAAACTTCCCTGGATTTCCGCTTGAGCGGGAATAACAGCACCTCAGAAAATAACCATCGCACCAGAAAAAGCTAGAATTTTTACGCAAACCTGCCCGCACCGAGTATCTTTTGTAGAAGTACGTGTTGTTACTGAAGTCTTCATAGGCAGTTTTACGTAAATTTTTTGAAGGAAAAACAATGATAGAAACAGTTGCACAACCATGGATGTGGGGCGCTTTCATCGCTTTTGTTTTGGCGATGCTGGCCCTCGACATCTTCGCGCTTGGTGGGTCCAAGTCCCATAAAGTGAGCGTGAAAGAAGCCGCGATCTGGTCCGTGGTGTGGGTCTCGCTCGCCCTCGCCTTTAATATTGGTATGTATTTCTATTTGAAAGACATCGTTGGCGAAGCGGCGGCGATGACCAAGTCCATGGAATTCTTGACTGGTTACGTCATCGAAAAATCGCTCTCGGTTGATAACGTCTTTGTGTTCTTGATGATCTTCGGTCACTTCGCTGTGCCTGAACAATATCAGCGCAAGGTTCTTTTATACGGTGTACTCGGCGCGATCATCATGCGTGTGATCATGATTTTGGCGGGTAGTTGGGTGGTTTCACAATTCTCGTGGGTACTCTACTTATTCGGCATCTTCCTGATTATTACCGGCATGCGCATGTTGGTCGCAGCTGAAAAGGAACCCGACTTGGAAGCCAACCCGGTCTTGAAGTTTGCTAAGAAGGTTTTACCGTTCACGAACCAGTTTCACGAAGAGAAGTTCAGCATTATCGAGAATGGCAAACGTGTGTTCACGCCGCTCTTGTTGGTCTTGATCTTGATCGAAATCTCTGACGTCGTATTCGCGGTTGATTCGATCCCAGCGATCTTCGCGGTGACCACCGATCCTTTCATCGTCTTCACCTCGAACATTTTTGCGATTATGGGACTACGTGCTTTGTACTTCTTGTTGGCCGATATGGCAAACCGCTTCCATCTCTTGAAGTTCGGCTTGGCCTTCGTGTTGATGTTTGTCGGTACGAAGATGATGGTCGTGAAATGGATGCACGTTCCAACCAATGTTTCGCTGATGGTGATTGGCGGCATCTTGGCAAGCTCCATCATCGCTAGCTTAATCGCCACTCGCAAAAAGGATTAAAAGAACTAAAACAAGTAACCGAACACGACTAGCGCTCGCTCAGCGCTAGTCGCCTGAATTAAGCGATACGCTTTCCCTTATGGAGTTCCCTCCATACTTTGGCGCCAATGTCCTCGGACAACGGCGCCATTTTTTTGCCTCACTGTTTAGAACTTGGTTTCCAGATTCAAGCGTACCGAAGCATAGGCCGGTGCAAAGCCTTGACGGAATACCTGTCGTTCATTATCAACATAACGCCCATATGAATAGCTATCGTCATGCAATAGATTGCTGAGCGACAAACGGAGGTTGGTCAGACGTGTGGCGCGCCACAATGCATAGGCATCGAGCGAGCGACGTACTGAGGTGTAAACCGTTTGCTGATCAGAGATCTTGACCAAGCCACCGTTTTGGAAATTGTAATTAGCACCGATCGTCAGTGGCACACTAGACAATTTATAGTCAAAGCCCACATTGGCAGTAACGGGGGTCTGATAATCGAGACGATTATTGGGCCCTTTCACCGCATCAATACGCGAGCGGTTCAAAGCCAGATTGGCACGCCATTCAATATCCGGCACTTCACTACCACTCATCAACGCCCGCATCGGCAGCTTGGCATCAAACTCTATCCCGTGCGTGCTGGCTTGGCCATCATTGATCGGCCGACTCACCCAACGTCCATTCTCTTGCGCGATGTTGATACGCGTAAAATCCTCGATACGCCGCGCAAACAAATTCACGTTCACCATACCGCCGCTGCTGAAATAATGTTCGTAACCAAGATCCAATCCCCATGATAACTCCGGCTTCAATTGTGGATTGCCGGTGTTATCAGGATTGGTTGCGCTATTGCTGATAGTGTAAGCACGGCGCGGCAACAAACGTGCGGTATCGGGTGCTTTATAAGTGCGAGCCAGACCGAAACGTAGTTGATCATTATTGTTATCAGGAAGTTTGTACAAGGTCTGCAAAATCGGACTCCACACGCTAGAGCGATTACTGATGGCCGCGTAATCACTTCCATGGCTATTAGTGCGAATCCCTTCCCAGCGCAAACCTGTATAGATCGACAGATTCTTGGTGTAATTCCATTCATCTTGGGCGAACAAGGCAAAGCGATTCACACGGGCATCGAAACCATTATTGAAACTAAAACCACTTAGTGGCTCACTTAGTGGCTCACTTAATGGCTTCGTATTGCCTGTGCCACCCGAAGTGCCCACAATGCGATCGCTTTGTTGGTCCGTCTCACTGCGCTGTTGCCACGCGCCGTCCCAACCCAGGGAAAAATCGTGATCTTCAATATACGGCACGGTATATTTACCTGCAAAGGTCCATCCGGTTTCTCGATTACCGTTCTCACGTTGACGTTGCAGGCTCTGCAAGGCTCCCTGCCCATTCAAATCGGAGCGTTGAGACCGTTTGTCCCAACTATATCCATAACGCGATTCCAAACGCCCTTTGTTATCGAAGCGATGCATCCAAATCAGGTTCGAGCGTAGCATTCTGGAGTCGTTCTCATTGCGCGCACTTTGAGTCTGCAAAGCAGGTGCGATACCTGACAGTGTTTGACTATCGAGGGCAAAGTCGAGTTGTGCGTGAGTCGCATTCAAAAAATTCTGCCAAGTGATGATGTCACTAGTGCCGAAATTCCAATTAAAACGTGGACTGGAACCAAGCAATTGCAAACTGCCATTGGTGTACGCATGATCCTGTCGATGATAATTCAGTTCAGGGATGATGCTGCTCGATAGGTCATCGGTCTGACTTGGTCTATCGATCTTGGTGCGGTTGTAATTGAGTGGAAGCGAGTATGAGAAATTGCCGTCTTTATCCGCAATCGACAAACCAAGATTTTCACTCCAGCCACCATTCTCATACGACAAACCAAAGCGCAGATCACGCTGCGCCGTCACCACCGCCGTTTTGGTAATGATGTTGATGGCCCCCGCAATCGCTTGTGTACTCATATCGGCAGTTGCACTGCGGATGACTTCGATACGCTCAACATTGTCGGGAGCGATGGTATCAATCGAAAATCCGGGCGGGCTAGGCTGACCATTGATCAACACTTGAGTATAAGCACCCAAACCGCGCATACGGACACCACCGCCACCACCGCTACCAGCAGGCACCGGCCCAGTGCGAACAACCACACTCGGCGCGCCACTCGGAATACTGACGCCAGGCAAACGCTTCAATACATCGGTCAAATTGGTATCGCCATAACGTTGAATTTCTTCTTTGGTGACGACGATCTTACTCGCCGTATCTTGCCGGCGTTGATCGTATTCGCGATTACCTTGCACTTGCACTTGATCGACCTTCTTGACGTCATCCGCCTTGGTCTCTGCCTTGGCTTCCTGCCCTTGTTTGGATGGCGCTCCACTCACCTGCTGTGCAGAAACCGTGGTGCCCCATACCATGGCAATCGCAATAGCCATCGCCTTCAAAGGAATGGCGCTGTATTGATGCTGCTTCATATCTGTTCCTTTACATTGATTTTGACACTTGAGGCCATCGCATCTTGTCCACCGAATCGATGCAAAGCACTCAAATTGGACATTCCTCACGATTCACCACTAAGTTCCAAGTATATTTTTTGCAAACTTGGGAACTTCTCAGGGGCTGAAAGGGAATAGGCATTCCTTCGGTGACTGCTGCGATTTAAAGAATTTTGTATGGGAAACAAGTGCAAAATCCCGAAGAGCAGCGCGCCTAAGTCCTTGTTTTCACGTATAATGTGTTTTTTGCGCCGATTTGAGACTCAGATTGCGGGCGCGTAATAAGTGCAGCTAAAAGGTAGTGAACATATACCCATCGCACACTAATTACCCGATCCGCACTGTCCGATCGGGTTTTGTTTTTTTGCGAGTTCACTATGTCTACCGTTCGTCCTATTTCTGCTACCGAATCCCGCCTGCGCGAGTTGCTGCAACAACGTATCCTGATACTCGATGGTGCGATGGGTACCATGATTCAGCGCTACAAGCTCACCGAAGCAGACTATCGCGGCGAACGCTTTAGAGACTTCACCGGCCCCGAAGGCGTGCGCGAACTCTTCGTCAAAGGCAATAATGAGTTGCTGTCCTTGACGCAGCCGCATGTGATCGCCGAAATTCACGAACAATACTTAGCCGCTGGTGCGGATCTGATCGAAACCAATACCTTTGGTGCTACCACGGTCGCACAAGATGATTACCACATGGCGCATCTGGCTTACGAAATGAACGTCGCCTCTGCCAAGATCGCGCGTGCTGCTTGCGACAAATATTCAACTGCCGATAAACCACGCTTCGTCGCTGGCGCACTCGGACCAACACCCAAAACCGCGTCCATTTCACCCGATGTGAACGACCCTGCTGCACGTAATGTGACGTTTGATCAATTGGTTGCTGCTTATCACGAACAAGTACGCGGCTTGGTTGACGGTGGTGCCGACGTGCTCTTAGTCGAAACCATCTTCGATACGCTCAACTGTAAGGCGGCTTTGTTCGCGATCGATCAATACTTTGAAGAGACTGGCAAAACTTTGCCGATCATGATCTCGGGTACGGTGACTGATGCATCGGGCCGTATTTTGTCCGGCCAGACTGTGCCAGCATTCTGGAATTCCGTGCGCCATGCTAAACCGCTGACGATAGGCTTGAACTGCGCGCTAGGAGCCGCCTTGATGCGCCCTTACGCGGAAGAATTGTCGAAGATCGCCGACACCTTCGTCTGTATTTATCCGAATGCGGGTTTGCCCAATCCGATGAGCGATACGGGCTTTGATGAATTACCAGCAGATACCTCAGCCTTGCTCAAAGAATTCGCCGACGCGGGTTTCATCAACGTCGCTGGTGGCTGCTGCGGTACGACGCCAGATCACATTAAAGCGATTGCCGATATTCTCAAGACACGAACACCACGCAGCGTACCGACGATTGATGCAGCGATGCGTTTATCGGGTTTAGAGCCATTCACAATTGACGCGCAATCTTTGTTTGTGAACGTCGGTGAGCGTACGAACGTCACGGGTTCAAAAGCTTTCGCGCGTTTAATCTTGAACGAGCAGTACGATGAAGCCTTGGCGGTAGCACGCCAGCAAGTTGAAAACGGCGCGCAGATCATCGACATCAATATGGATGAAGCGATGCTCGATTCGCAAGCCGCGATGACGCGCTTCTTGAACTTGATCGCCTCTGAACCAGATATCGCTCGCGTACCGATCATGATCGACTCGTCCAAATGGAGCGTGATCGAAGCCGGCCTCAAATGCGTGCAAGGTAAAGCCATCGTCAATTCGATTTCGATGAAAGAAGGCGAAGAAGAATTCCTACGCCAAGCACGCCTGTGCCGTCGTTATGGTGCGGCAGTGATCGTGATGGCCTTTGATGAACAAGGTCAAGCCGATACTTACGCTCGCAAAATTGAGATTTGCGAACGTGCTTATCGCCTCTTGGTCAACAAGGTCGATTTCGATCCACAAGATATTATTTTCGACCCCAATATTTTCGCGATTGCGACCGGTATCGAAGAACACAATAACTACGCGGTCGACTTCATCGAAGCCACACGTTGGATACACCAAAACCTACCTGGCGCCAAAATCAGCGGTGGCGTATCGAACGTGAGTTTCTCTTTCCGCGGCAATGATCCTGCACGCGAAGCGATCCACACCGTGTTCTTGTACCATGCGATTCAAGCGGGTATGACCATGGGCATCGTCAACGCCGGCATGATAGGCGTGTATAGCGAGTTGCCAGAGGAATTGCGTGAACGTGTAGAAGACGTGGTACTCAATCGTCGTGAAGATGCGACGGAACGCATGATCGAATTTGCAGCGACCTTGAAAGCCGACGGCAAGAAAGAAGAAGCAACACTGGAATGGCGTAACGAGCCTGTGCAAAAGCGTTTAGCCCATGCACTGGTGCACGGCATCACCAATTGGATTGTGGAAGATACGGAAGAAGCGCGTCTGCAATTTGAACGCCCGATTCAAGTGATCGAAGGTCCTTTAATGGACGGCATGAACATCGTCGGTGACTTGTTCGGCCAAGGCAAAATGTTCTTGCCGCAAGTCGTCAAATCTGCGCGTGTGATGAAACAAGCGGTGGCACATTTGGTGCCTTTCATTGAAGAAGAAAAGAAACGCAGCGGCGACAATAAGCCGAAAGGCAAAATCGTCATCGCCACCGTCAAAGGCGACGTGCATGACATCGGCAAAAACATTGTTACCGTGGTCCTGCAATGTAATAACTTCGAAGTCGTGAATATGGGCGTGATGGTGCCTTGCTCCGAAATCTTGGCCAAAGCCAAGGCGGAAAATGCCGACATCATTGGTCTCTCTGGTTTGATTACACCTTCCTTGGAAGAGATGGCTTACGTCGCCAAAGAAATGCAGCGTGACCCTCACTTCCGCATGATGAAGATTCCATTGATGATTGGTGGCGCGACCACGAGCCGTGCGCATACCGCCGTCAAGATCGCACCGAACTACGAAGGTCCTGTGGTCTATGTACCGGATGCATCGCGTTCGGTTTCAGTCGCACAATCTTTGTTGACGCCGGAAACACGCGAGCAATACATCAACGAACTCGCTAGCGACTACGAACGCGTCCGCACTTTGCATGGGAATAAAAAAGCGACGCCTATGCTGAGCTTGGCACAAGCACGTGCGAATAAAATGAAACTCAGTTTTGCAGGTGACAATGCGCCCGTCAAACCTAAGTTTATCGGCCGTCGCGTATTCAAAAATGTCGACCTCGCCACCATCGCTAACTATATCGACTGGGGTCCTTTCTTCCAGACTTGGGATTTGGCAGGACCATTCCCAGCGATTTTGACAGATGAAGTGGTCGGTGACGCAGCGAGCAAGGTCTACGCTGAAGGCCAAGCCATGCTCAAGAAAATCATCGAAGGCCGCTGGCTCACCGCCAATGGTGTGGTGTCACTCTTGCCTGCCAATACAGTCAACGATGACGATATCGAAATCTATACCGACGATAGTCGCGAACACGTCGCCTTCACTTACTACGGCGCCCGTCAGCAAACAGAGAAACCCGTCATCGATGGCCAGCAACGTCCTAACCAATGTCTGAGCGACTTCATCGCCCCGAAAGACAGCGGCATTAAAGACTACATCGGCATGTTCGCCGTCACCGCCGGCCTCGGCATCGAGAAGCACGAGAAGCGCTTCGAAGACGCGCACGATGACTACAGCAGCATCATGTTGAAGTCTTTAGCCGATCGTTTGGCAGAAGCCTTCGCCGAATATTTACATGAACGCGTTCGTAAAGATTTGTGGGGCTATGCGGCGGATGAAGCTTTGAGCAATGAAGAATTGATCAAAGAAAGCTATTCCGGTATTCGCCCTGCACCTGGCTATCCAGCCTGCCCAGAGCACACAGTCAAAACCGAGATGTTCAAGCAGATGCAGTGCGAAGAAATCGAGATGTTCATCACTGAATCATGGGCCATGATTCCTGGCGCTGCTGTCTCTGGCTTCTACTTTGCGCATCCTGAGGCGAAGTATTTTAATGTCGGGAAGATTGGTGACGATCAGGTTACTGATATGGCGGTTCGTCGTGGGGTTGAGAAGAGTGAAGTTGAGCGATGGTTGGCGCCGAATTTGTGATCTACAGATAGTCAAGGACAAAAAGTATGCGCGGACTGATCAGCTTATTGCTCACACTAAGCAGCTTGCTCTCGACGCATGCTTGTTCATCCGCTAGTACATGTGAAAAAGAGTGCGATTGCGGAAAAAATCTAGCGAAACGATATTTGGGAGAGAGTGGCGAAATAATTGCGCCAAGCAAACTACCGATTACGAGAGTGTGCAATTATCGATGGAGTGAAGATCGAAGCTATTTGAATGCAAGTTTCCTATTTTCTGGGAGTGTTGAAGTCAATGGGATCATCAGACGATATGAATCAGATAGTTTAGGAGATCAAGCGGAGTTTCATGTTGATACGGATAACCCTGAGCTCGTCGTTCAACCTACATATTTATTGAAAAATCTTCGATTAGCAAATGACGCATTTAGGAAATTTCGTATTCCTAAACTTACAGAAAGGACACAATGCTGGTCAGCTACAGCTCGAATTAGGATTCGAAAAATTGAATCCGATAGAGATGCGGGTACTGATTTTGCAGGAGATTATTTATTGGACTATGACGTAATTCGTGTCGGAAAATTTTCACGGTGCGGATAGTATAAATTAAAAAACTTTCTCGCCATGATTCGAGGAGCGACGTGGCGAAAAAAATGTGGAACGGTAGTTGGTGCCGAATTTGAGATTAACCCGACTTGCGATCGAAAGAAATAGCTATGCGAAAATTACTACTGTTAAGTGCTATTTTTGTATTTCTATTCCCGATTAATGTGTTCGCATCAAATACATCTTGCAAAGCGAGACCTAGCTTGTTTAAATCCGAACTCAAATGCACCTGCGGAAAGAATCTAAGTGGACTTTTTCGATTCGATCGCTCGGACGACTCTAGAATATTCTCTTCCAAAAAACTACCCTTAGTAGCGTTTTGTCCGTATCAACAACCGAGCGATGAAAACTATTTCGAGGGCGAAGGAACTTATCTCTTTGAAGGCGCTGCAATTGTCAATGGAATCATTGAACGATCAGAGTCAGATAGTCTCGGCGACACCGCAGAATTCTCGGTTGATACCAACGATTCTAAAGATCTAATTCGACCGCGCTACTTACTGACTAGCCTAAGACTGAACGATCAAGCATTCAGAAAATTTCAAATCCCAAAATTAACTCCAAAACATCCGTGCTGGATCGCGAACGCGAAGATAGAAATTAAATCCATCGAGACAAATCATGATGCTGGTACCGATAATGGTGGCAATTTTCTGCTTGATTATCGTGTTTTGGATGTCGGAAAATATCGTGATTGCAAACGCTGAAGAATCACTCTGTAAGTCGTCATATTTTCGTAAGGTGGGTTAGCGACAGCCATGTAGGGCGGGTGAAACCCGCGCTGTCAAAAGAATTTTTCTGGATGACACTCGGAATTTTCGCAGATCTTTGTAGCTTTCACTCAAACTCTGGGTCCTCTGGTCGGGGGTGGCCCGACAGCCACTCACTTTTCTTGCTTCGCCAAGAAAAGTAAGCAAAAGAAGGCGACGCAGGTGCAGCTGCACTTCGGGTTCCCAATTGTGTAGGTAAGAAATAGGGCAGCGCAGAAACTCGCTTCGCTCAAACATCTGCGCTGCTTTATCCCATTTTTTACCTACACAATTGGCATCTGCACATGCGGTAAAAGCAAAAACATACAGGTTCGGCAGCCGTTCATATTTCTAGCAACAGCCATGTAGGGCGGGTGAAACCCGCGCTGTCAATTTTTCGAGTTACGACGTACCGATAATTTTCGGTGCAAAGAAATTTTCTGAACGACACTCGCAATTTTGCTGGCCTTAAAAAGCGTTCACGCAAACTCATCGTTCACAGGTCGGGGGTGGCCCGACGGCCACTCACTTTTCTTGCTTCGCCAAGAAAAGTAAGCAAAAGAAGGCGACCGCACTAAATCGCCCTTCGGGTTCCCAATGCTGCACAACAAAAAATGGGAAAGTGTTGAAACTCGCCTTCGGCTCAAACACAACACTTTCTTTTTCCATTTTCTGTTGCGCATCATTGGCGATTTAGAAGCGGGACGGCGGAAAGTCAAAAGCAACAACAAAACATACAGTCTCAACATCCGCATAAATCTATGGCGATGTTAAATCGTTTTTCTTTTGGTTTTGGTTTTGATTTTGATTTTGATTTTGACGTTAATCCACTTCTGACACTGCCAATTGTGCACGGCAGAAATGGGATAAAGAGAGTTAGATGTCTGAGCCGAAGGCGAGTTTCTAACTCTCCCCATTTTTGACATGCTCAATTGGGCACCCGAAGGGCAGTGGCAGTGTGGTCGCCTTTCTTTGCTTACTTTCTTTGGCGAAGCAAAGAAAGTGAGTGGCCGCCGGGCCACACCCGGCCTGCGAACAACGAGAACGAGCAACCGTCACAGAACTCAGAACGAAAGACACTGGATTCCCCCTTGCAGGGCG